>JAOTWM010000226.1 GCA_029862885.1 Gammaproteobacteria bacterium | reverse complement strand
AAACAAAGAGCCCAGCTTCCGCCAGAGTGTCGATCTAATGGTTGGGCGCGCCATGGACGCAATTGGACTCGACACGGGCACCGCGAACGCGATCAAGTCGTGCAGTTCTGTTTTGCAGGTCAAGTTCCCGGTACGAATACAGGGCAAAGTGGAAGTGTTCACTGGCTGGCGTGCCGTACATAGCACCCACCGACTACCCGCTAAAGGAGGAATCCGATATGTCCCCTATGCGGACCAGGATGAAGTTGAGGCATTGGCGGCGCTGATGACTTATAAGTGCGCGATCGTCGATGTACCGTTCGGCGGTTCGAAGGGTGCCTTACTGATCGACCCACGCCAATACAGCCGCGACGAAATACAGCTAATTACGCGCCGCTTTACTTTAGAACTTACGCGTAAGGGGTTCTTGAGTCCTTCCACCAATGTTCCCGCACCGGATGTCGGCACGGGCCAGCGAGAAATGGCCTGGATCGCTGATACTTACAAACATCTAAATCCGGAGGACATCAATTACGCCGCGTGCGTGACGGGCAAACCGGTGCATCATGGTGGTATTCGAGGCCGCGTTGAAGCGACCGGACGCGGGGTGCAGTTCGCACTGCGCGAGTTTTTTCGCCACCCCGATGATGTCAAGAAAGCTGGCTTGTCCGGAAATCTTGAGGGCAAGCGTGTCGTAGTCCAGGGGCTGGGCAACGTCGGTTACCACGCCGCGAAATTCTTATCAGAGGAGGACGGCGCAGTGATTTGCGCCGTTATCGAGCATGACGGCGCATTGATCAACGAGAATGGCTTCGACGTCGAAGCCGTTTACCGTTACATAGTCGAACACAAGACGGTCAAGGGGTTTTCTAATGCACGTCTCGAAGAAAACGGCGCGGCTGTCTTGGAGATGGAATGTGACATTCTCATCCCTGCTGCTGTGGAGAGTCAAATCAGTCTGCAGAACGCCGAACGCATCAAGACCAAGCTCATCGCCGAAGCGGCTAACGGTCCGGTCACGTTCGGGGCGGATGAAATTCTAAATAAAAGAGGCGTTGTGATGCTTCCAGACGCATACGTCAACGCGGGCGGTGTGACCGTCTCTTATTTCGAATGGATACGAAACCTGTCCCATATCCGGTTCGGACGGATGCAACGCCGCCGAGATGAGCTACGCGGTCACCAATACGTGGCTTTGATTGAAGAAGTCACCGGCACTGCCATCGCTGAGCCGCTGAAGGATGCTATTACCAAGGGCACCGATGAAGTCGACCTCGTTCGCTCCGGACTTGACGATACAATGCGCCTGGCCTATCAGGAAATACGCACTGTTCTTGAATCGGAACCGGCAGTCAAAGATCTGCGCACAGCGGCCTATGTGGTGGCTATTCGCAAGATTGCGCGTTCCTACCTGGACATTGGCGTATACTGAGTTATCTATGCTTGCCGGTGATTGTTGCGAGTGTACGTCGTCAGAACTAAAAACGGGACAGATTTAGTTTCTGTATAGTATCGGTCGCCTTGTTCCACGCAAAATCGCCCGGGTTCACCGGATTTCCGGGATCGTATTACGCCGTGTATCGCAGGATATCGTTCAATGGGAAACTAAAAATAAATCTGTCCCCTTTTGCGTTAGCTTGTGGCCGTAGTAGTGTCGGCATTGCTGCGGGCGCTTCGTTCAGGGCCGTTCGACAATTTGGATGGACCGACCTATCGAGTTCTCCTGGACGACGACGGCTTCGAATGCGATGGCGGCGTGGATGCGAATGAGGAGGCCGGCCAGTTGATCCAGATCAAGAGTGAACTCGACATCTTGTCCGTAGCATGGTAACCATAAGACCGCGAACAGCGGTCGCGCATCGACCCGAGGTAATTCGAAGGTGGTGCGTCGAGTTCTCGGAGGAGACAATACATGTCGGATATCATGCAGCAGCTGCATCTGGACCATCGCAATGTGGCCACCATGCTCAACATACTCGAGAAGCACCTGAAGGCGGTACGCGAGTTAGAGGTGGCAGATATCGAATTGATGCATGACGTAATGGTTTACATGACCTCCTACCCCGATCGGGTGCATCATCCGATGGAGGATTTCGTCTTTCAACGTGTGAAAGAGAAGTGTTCCACGAACCACGAAGTGCTCGGAGTCGTGGAGAGAGAGCACCAGGAACTTTCCAGCAAGGGCAAACGATTTCGGGAAATGCTCGATCACGTCGTGGACGGTTCCATGGTCTTGCGGGAAGAACTCGAGAGCGCGGGAAGCGATTATGTGGCATCTTTGCGGCGTCACATGGCAATCGAAGATAGTAAGGCGTTCCCTCTTGCCGAGCGAGTTCTGGAAGCTGATGACTGGGCTTGGGTAGCCAGTCAGATGCAAGCAACGCAGGATCCAGTGTTCGGCGCCGTCGTCGCCGAACAGTTCGCCACTTTGCGTCGCTACATCACTGAGCAATCAGAGTGAAATGTGCGAAGGTTGCGTGAAACTCGTTCTTAGGTACACTACTGGCCAATTTCAGGTCGGGATTCGCGTCGACAGAGTTTAGGCTACTAGTGTTATATGGCGAGAGAAACTAAATATTCCAGAGGAGAACAATGATGAAGCAGTTGGCAACGGTATTTTTGCTGTTTGGTTTCGTACTGAGTTATCCAGCGTGGGCCGGGGATGCGGCGGCCGGTAAGGCGGGGTATACGGCATGCCAGGCCTGTCACGGTGCGAATGGCGAGGGCAGCGCCACAGCAAATGGGCCGGCACTCGCGGGTCTCGGCGAGTGGTACCTGGTCCGGCAACTCAATAATTTTAAACAAGGCATTCGCGGCACCCATCCAGAAGACGCGCTCGGTGCGCAAATGCGACCGATGGCGATGATGCTGGCCGATGACACCGCGGTAGCCGACGTTGCTGCCTACATTGCCTCGTTGCCAGCGGCGAAAAATGCCGCGACACTGGGCGGCAACGCCGACGCGGGTAAAGGGTTGTACACGACTTGCGCCACCTGTCACGGCGCCCGGGCAGAGGGCAACAAAGCACTGAACGGACCCAGCCTGGCAGGATTCCAGGACTGGTATCTGGTTGCGCAGCTGCAGAATTTTAAAGCGGGAATCCGCGGCGGTGATCCAAAAGACGGGTTCGGTGCGCAGATGCAGCCGATGGCGATGATGCTGGCCGACGATCAGGCGATCAAGGATGTGGCGGCCTATATTGTTACGCTGGGCCAATAAGCCATGGTAAAGACGGGGCAGATTTGTTTTCTGTAGATCGTCAAGGATCTCTCAACGGATTAACGGGGTCAGAGCCGAAATGTTTCGTAATCTTCGATGCGGCCCTAGGTTATTTCGGCGTCTACCCCTTATTACTGAGACTGTGGAGTGCTCGCAACCGAAGAATTCAGCCTCCTTGTGCAAACCGGTAAGATTCGCCAATCAGACTCATGATGACTTCGAGTTCATCGGTGTCTCGCGGGCCGAAGATCATCACCAATGTTTCCGGGGCTTGACCTCGAGGAACCAGCGGATGGCTTTCTCCCCAGCCACGGTCTAACGCTTCTGCAACCAGATCTTTCGGTAACATCATATGCATGCTGCCGTCGTACGGTGGGTGAACGTGGGCGAACTCCTTACCCCGCATGAACGCTTCGGCACATCCGTAACCGCCTTCTTCTTGAAGCCACAGAGCTTCGGCACCGGGAACCGAGATTATACTTGGGCGCCGTTCAACGAATGGGAAGTCGAAGGCCCGGTCCTTTAGGTGCTGGTGAATCTCGGGCGGCGAGTTCTGATCGAGTTGCTCATGGGGAAGGCCGTAGTTGGTCTTGGGTTTATCGCCGCTTCGGTCGGGTAATGTGAGCATATTTTCATCTCCTACAAACAGTGCAGAACTAAATTATCATGAATACGGGCTGCAATTGGGTTATTTGAGCACACAAGAACAGTTTCGCCCCTTCAGGTTCGAGACTATACGAAGTCTCGATTATCCAGCGTCCGTCCGTTATCGTTTCCTTCAATCGCAGCCAGGTGCGCCTTTGCGGTATCGGTAGCCGAGACGCCATGGGTACTGTCCATACCCATCGTCTGCATGGTTTCTTTTACAAATACCGGGCTGAAGACATTGATTCGTTTGTGAGGCCCTAACTCCTGGGCGTCGGCCTTGGTAAAGGACTCAAGCGCGCCGTTCGCCATACTGATCCCGGCGCTACCGGGCATTGGATAACGCGCCAGTAAGCCGCTGGCAAGGGTAATCTAACCGTCATCACCGCCAACGTGGACCAGGTTCAGCCGATCCATTAACTTGTAGTTCAAAGCAAATTGGAAATCGGCGTCGCTGAGGTCCTTAAGGGGTGCAAAATTGGCCGCCACGGCTGTGCTCACGACCGCATCGACAATTTGGGCGCCGTGTTCCGTGCCTGTATCGCCTCGACGGCCCCTACGATAACCGCAAATACCTCTTTTGCAACGGCGACACTCCCGATATCCGGATCAATTCTGTCTGTATTCAGAAGAGCGTACTCTGCGTTTTGGATGGCCCGAAATCCGCCCCGTCCGAATGACACGGCCTGGAAACGCAATCCGCGTTTATTGAAATATTTTGTATCAAGCCAGCGTTCAAGCAGGGCACACCATGTATCTTCGACATTCTGGGTTGGCTGATCGGCCGTCGATGCCCCGAGAAAAAGAATGCGAACGAAGTTATAAGGTTTCTCGATTGCAGTTATAGACAACGACCACACCCCGAGATCGGTGCGAGCGTAGGTTACCTCTTTCTTTATTCCCGGAATGTCCTGAAAAAAGTTTTTGACAACGGAGGGGTCTTGCGCATGAATCGGAAGGAAAGCCCACAGAACAACTTCAGCAGCGATCAATAACAGCTAAAACACAAATAGGTTGATACAAACTACTCGAATTAGGGCCACTTTGGTATTCGCCGCTTCTTGACGTTGATTTCTTTTGCGCGATGAAATCTATATATTCGGCAACGAACGACTGGCAACAAATTGCTGCATTCGCGCAAAATCGTTTCAATAGCGTCGTTTCGGTTTTTTGTTTGAGCGTGTCTCAATTCATCGTCCAATACATAGCCACCCATCAATTGACTTACATCCGGTATGTTTTTTTGCGCCGGTGGGTAAACAGTGTTGCCTCCCCGATTGTACCGTACCGGGATGACGGCCGTGACTCAGAGGTGTATCATCGCGTGCAACCGGGACCTGCGAGATTTAATTGGAGGGAAAAGATGACATTGCTCCTGAAAAGGAAAATCGAATCGGTTGCGGGGTTGGTGGCGATAGTCGCGTTGTCTGCTTGTGGAAACGACGAGGCACAACGCGAACAAAGCGATGATGCAGCCGTTTCCACGGTGCGGTCGGCGTTGCTCAAGACCGATGGGTTCGTTAGTGGAGAGTTTCGCCCGGTAGACGTCTCGAAAGCGTACCTGACCGGTAATTGCGATCCTAATATGTTCGCCAATTTTGGTATCGTCTTCGCGTCCGACACCCACAGGCAGGTCAGCGTCACGTTCATGACGAAAGATGCGATCGCATCGGGGCAGGTCGGCCCGGTTGAGCTCAAGTGGGTGTGGATCGATCTTACCGATGACGCAGACGAACATACAGAATTTCGCGGACCGGGAGAGTTTGAGATTACCGCTCACGACGCGAACACGCCTCGTATGGCCGGTACTCTCAGGGGGAAGATCCCGGGATTTAGTGGGGTCTTTCACGGTTCGGAAGTTCTCCCCAACGAGTCCATCGACGTGGAATTCACATTCGACCTCAGTGCTGCCTGCGGTGCGTTCGAAAATTAGAAAACGTAGAAATAGAACGATTAGCACCGGATGGAAAAACAATACGATATGGGGTTGGTGCCGAAGTGAGCTTAGTTGGTTTTCGATCGGACGCCATCGTTATTGCTAAAAAACGGTTATCTGGGCAATAAATAATAATCCCTCCGTCCCCCATATTTCCGAGTCCCGTTACCTTCCTCTAGGGATCCTCCGATGACCCACCATGTTTTTCGTTACGGCGGCGAGTTTTCCGAGCTCATCATCCAGCACGCTTCAGGCGCGTGCGTGTACGGCCCGGATGGGCGCGAGGTGCTCGACTTCACGTCGGGTCAAATGAGCGGAATCCTCGGGCACTCTCACCCCGAGATTGTGGCGACCGTGCGCTCGGCCATTGCGGAACTCGATCACGTCCACAGCAGCTTCCTGTCCGAGCCCGTGCTTCGGTTGACCGAGGTGTTGACCGACATCCTGCCGGAGTCGTTGTCGAAGGTGCTGCCGCTCAGTACCGGCGGTGAATCGAACGAGGCGGCATTACGCATGGCGAAGATGACCACTGGCGGTTTCGAGGTGGTTGGCTTCGACCGTTCCTGGCACGGGGTGACCGGTGGCGCCGCGTCCAGCACGTTCTGCGGTGCGAGGCAGGGTTACGGGCCGACCTTGCCCGGTGCGCTCGCATTGCCGACGCCCGATGCTTACCGCTCGCCGTTCGCAACCAACGGTGATTACGATTGGCGCGCGGAGCTCGACTTCGGATTCGAGATGCTGGATCGGCAATCGGTCGGGCGTTATGCGGCCGTCATTGCCGAACCGATCTTGAGTGCGGCCGGGATCGTCGAGTTGCCGGTCGGATACCTTAAGGCTTTGAAGGTCAAATGCACCGAGCGGGGTATGCTGTTGATTCTCGATGAGGCGCAGACCGGTCTCGGTCGCACCGGGGACCGCTTCGCGTTCGAACACGAAGGGGTGGTGCCGGACATTCTCACCTTGTCGAAGACCCTCGGCGCCGGTCTGCCCCTGTCGGCGACGATCACCTCGTTGGAGATCGAGCAGCAGTGTCACGACCAAGGCTTTGTGTTCTATACGACCCATGCGGCCGATCCGCTGCCTGCGGCGGTCGGTGCCAAGGTCGTAGAAATCATCGTCCGCGATGCACTCGCGGAACGCGCTCGAGAACTCGGTGGCTACATGAAAGAGCAGCTCCTCGTATTGAAACAGCGCCACGCGCCCATTGGCGATGTCCGTGGGCGCGGACTACTGCTCGGTGTGGAGCTGGTGGCGGATCGCGAGTCCAAGACCCCGGCGCGCGAACTCGGCGTCGAAGTGAGCAGGCGTTCCCTGGAACTCGGAGCGAGCCTGAATATCGGCCGTCATTCCATGGCCAATATCTTTCGCATCGCACCGCCACTGACGGTAACCCGCGAGCAAATCGACACGGCCGTCGCGATTCTCGATCAAGCCTTAACCGAGTGCGCACGGTAATTGCTCTGACAGAGAAAACTTTATTTTCTGAATAAACAATAATATCTGACTTTGGTCATTACATTGCATGAAATGCCACGTAAGCACGATGCGGCCGACCGCTCGCTAAGTGATCCATGAAAATCACTGCGATCAAAACCTACATCGTTGCCGGCTCCGAAAGCGCTGATGGTTGGACGCACATCAAACCATTTGTCTTCGTCAAGGTGGAAACCGACGAGGGGTTGAGTGGTTGGGGCGAGGCTTATGCGCTGACCGATCAGCAACGTAGCATCGCGCAGCTTGTCGAGGAAGTAGGGCGGTATCTGCTTGGCTTCGATCCGCTGAACGTTCGCCGTTTTGCGGTCCGGGTTTTTCATGAATTTGCCGAGGCTCGCTATGGGTTGCAATTCTATAGTGCGATGAGTGCCCTGGAAATCGCGTTATGGGACATCACGGGAAAGGTGCGCGGGTTGCCCATTTACGAATTACTGGGCGGTGCCTGCCATAATCCCATTCGTTTGTACGCGAACTTCTGGAGCACCAAAGACCAGTCTACCGAGGCGATTGTCGACAAGGCGGTGGAGATGACGGAGCGCGGATTCGGAGCGATCAAGATCTATCCGTTTCGTTGCCCAACACTGGCGCTGGCCGTAGACCGCGTGCGCCGCGTGCGCGAGGCTATCGGCGCGGAGGTGGATTTGATGATCGACCTGAGCGGGCATGACGATCCGGCGATGTCGTTGCAAGCGGCGCTCAAGTTCGCCGAGTTCGATCCGTACTGGATTGAAGAACCCGTAGCGTCGCACGATCTTGAAAATCTCGCGCACATTACCAACACGGTCCCGGCCAGAATCGTCACCGGTGAGCGATTGGCGGGAAAGCATGTGTTT
>JAOTWM010000148.1 GCA_029862885.1 Gammaproteobacteria bacterium | reverse complement strand
CACCTTCGTCGAACACCACCGTTTTCGTGCCGCGCATGGCGAGGCCCCAGCCAAATGCCGAGCCCAGCAGACCCCCACCGACTATTGCAACGTCAAAGACCTTCATCGGGCAACACATGGAGTCGATGGCAGGCGGCCTGGTGCCGCGTGGGATCGGAGGTATCGAGTTCGAGGAAGGTGTCGTGGCAAGAATCATCCGCGTACGGACAGCGAGGCGCAAAACGACAACCCGGCGGTGGGTCGATAGGCCTGGAAATATCGCCGGAAATCTTCGGGACCGGTCTTTTCACCCGAGGATCTGGCACGGCGACCGCGCCAATAAGGGCACGGGTGTAGGGATGTTTCGGCGATCGGATCACCTGCTCGACCGGACCCACTTCCATGGCCTGCCCCAGGTACATCACCATCAGGCGGTCTGCCACGTTACCCAGGATAGCCAAGTCGTGGGAAACATACACGCTGGAGAACCCACGCTGGTCCTGCAGCTCGCGAAACAGATCCAGGATCCCGGCGCGGATAGAGACATCGAGCATGGACAGCGGTTCGTCGGCGATGATCATTACGGGTTGCATCACCAGCGCGCTGGCGATGCCCACCCGCTGGCGCTCACCGCCGCTCAACTCATGGGGAAAACGTTCGGTATACTTGCCAGGGTTGAGCCCCACGCCCGCCAGCATACTCTCGACCCGGTCACCGATTTCCTTTTGATCCCAGAGGCGAAGCGCCCTGGGCCCCTCTGCCACGATATCGGCAACCCGAAACCGGGGATTGAGTGATTCATAGGGGTCCTGAAAGATCATCTGCACGTTGCGCCGGTGTTCTTTCCGCACGGCGGCATCCGCCGTCGCCAGGTCCGAGCCGCGATAAATAATCTGTCCGCGTGTGGGTGGCAACAGTCCGGCAATCATCATACAGGTGGTGGATTTGCCACAGCCAGACTCACCCGCAATGCCGAGGATTTCGTTTTCACCTACCGCAATGTTCAGCGACTCCACTGCCTTGATTAAGCGTGACGGTTTGCCACGCACGGTGCGGTCAACCAGCCCTGGGCGGATTTCGAAATGCCGGGTGAGTTGGTTTAGTTCAATGAGCGCCACGTCGACTTCTCTGCGGCCAGATGGCGAAGTTGATTGGCGTCTTCACTGCGAAAGCATCGGACTTGGTGGTCCTCCCCGAAATTTATTGGCAATGGGTTCTCACTAGCACAACGATCCAGGTGAAACGGGCAGCGCGGTTGAAACGGGCAATTGGTTACCGGCCCAACGAGAGTCGGCGGTGAACCCGGAATCGATATCAATTCACTGCCCAGTTCCCGAATAGAAGGAAACGCATTCTTTAGACCCAGCGTGTAAGGATGATACGGATTCTCGAACAGATCGATGGCATTGGCCTGCTCCATAAACTGGCCGCCGTACATGATTGCGATGCGATCGCTCATCTCGGCGATCACTGCAATGTCGTGGGTAATAAGGATGATCGAACTGGAGATTTCGCTTCGAATCTCGCGAATTCGACGCAGGATACGTTCCTGCACCAACACGTCGAGCCCAGTGGTGGGTTCGTCCATGATGATGAGTCCCGGGTCCAGCGCCAGTGACATAGCGATCATGGCCCGCTGGCGCATGCCGCCGGAAAATTCATGCGGAAAGCTCTGCATCAGGTCCGCCTGCAGGCCCACCACATCAAACAGTTCTGCTACCCGACCCCGGGCCTCGGCCTTGCTCACCCGGCGATGGGTGCGAATGGCCTCAACGACCTGATCGCCGACCCGGTATACTGGATTGAGGGAATTCATCGCGCTCTGCGGCACCAGGGAAATTTCCTGCCACAGGATATTCTGCCGGAAGTCCGCATCCGACAACCCGTAGAGATCTTGATCCCGATACAGTGCCAATTCCGCCGCACTATCGGCATTGTCGGGTAGTAACCGGAGCAACGCACGGATCAGAGTCGACTTGCCGCAGCCGGATTCGCCAGCGATGCCGAACACTTCGTTCTTTCGAACCTCGAAGGATACGTCGCTGACTGCATGCACCGTGCCCTGGGATGTTTGGTAGCGCACTCCTAGCCCTCTTACCTGCAGCACGAACTCATCCGCCGTTGTGACTTTCGTCATCGTTTGCGCAGCCTCGGGTTTGCCACTTCTTCGTAGGCCCGGCTGACGAACACCAGGGAGGTGACCAGCAGTACGATGCAGATAGACGGCGCGGCAAACCACCACCACGCCACCCGAGTCTTCCCGGATAACCAGAGTTCATACAGCATCCCGCCCCAGCTAATGGTCTCGCCGTCACCGAAACCGAGAAAACTGGCACTGGCCTCAGTTATGATGGACCAGGCAATGTTGAAGGCCGCATATAACAACAACAGCGGTAATACATTGGGCAGGATATGCCGATAGATGATACGCAAGTCGCTGGCGCCACGGGCTTTGGCTGCCAAGATGAATTGGCGCTGTTTGATGGAAATAGTCTGGGCCCGGATTACCCGGGCGGAGGTGCGCCAGATTATAAGCACGATGGCCAGGATTACGAATTCCAGCTTGCGACCGAACAGTGCGATCAAGACGATGATGAACGGCAAAAATGGCATGCCATAAAGAATATCGGTGAGCCGCATCAATACTTCATCGACCTTGCCGCCATAGTAGCCAGCTATGAGTCCGATATTGGCGCCAATCAGGATGGAAATAATCCCGGACACAGCGCCGATCACCAGAGTGGTGCGCGCCGCCAGCACCAGTTGGGAAAAGAGGTCGTAACCAAGATGGGTGGTACCCAAAGGAAATTCCCAGGACGGTGGTCGCAATGAGGCAAACTGTCCGTCCTTGTCATAGACCATTTCCCAGGGGTCATGGGGTGCGATCCAGGGCGCGAAGGCGGCTATTACCAGGAATACCACAATCAGGCGGAACCCGATTCGACTCAGGGGATTGGACTGGATAATCCGGTAGTGTTCCCCGATCCCGAGGCGGGCGGTATGAAGCCAGCGTGACGCCGTACTAGCTAACATGAAAGTGTTCCACCTGATAGTGGTTGACCTTGCTTTCGTCGACCTTTACGCCAAGGCCGGGTCGGTCCGGCAGGATCGCGATACCATTCTCGACCCAGTCTGAGAAATCCGTGACGTCGTCGCTCATGCGCAAGGTGGACATGTAGGCGTGGCCACAATCCACCAGGTTTGGCAGGGTGCAGCCAAGATGCAACGAGGCCGCCTGTGTCAGGCCCAGTTCAATCATACTGTTCATCAAGATCCGCTTGCCGGCTTGATGGACGACATTGGCAATGAACGCACTGTTTGCAAGCCCCCCATTTTTGGAAATCTTGACGCTGAAAATATCCGCTGCGTCGGCGGCGATGATTCGTTCCGCGTCTTCCGGTTTCTGCACAGACTCGTCCACCGATACGGTGCAACCACTCTGCCTCACATGGTGGAGGCCCTCATGATCATCCGCAGCCACCGGCTGCTCGATCAGGATTAATGGCAGCGCCGCTGCGCCCTCGGCAAACGATATGGCTTCGTCGCGGCTCCATCCCTGGTTGGCATCCACCATAATGCGCACATCTGATTGCACAGCTCCGAGCACCCGCTTCAAGCGCTCAAGATCCGACAATGCCGGGCGATCCCCCATCTTTAGCATATAGGTGCGGAAACCCTGGGCGTAGCGCTGGTTGATTATCGCCAGATCGTCCTCGGCGGTTCCACTGGATGTGGGCCAGAGCACATCGATCCGGTCTCGCCGTTGCTCCCCCAGGAGTTGCCAGACTGGTATACCCGTGGCCCGCCCTAGAGTGTCGTGACAAGCAACATCGAACACGGCGCCGGCGGTGCCGCGGACATTGCGGCCGTGCCCTTGCCGCACCCAGTCTTCCACATTGCACCCGATCATGGTCCGGCTCCTAACGCGCACGTCGGCAAACACCGATTCACCGGTGTCGCCGGTAAAGTTGAGCCCTCCAGGATCGCATTCACCCCAACCTCCAGTCCCGTCCTCCAGGGTGATGCGGATCAATACGGCGTCGGAGTGGGTCAGCGTTCCCATCACCTTCGACAGGTGATACGGTGTCGCCAGTGGAATACGGATGTGCCAGCCGTCGATGGATTTGATTGTGTAAATCAATTCATTCCCGCAGCGGTGATCTTGATACGAGGATCAAGATAGCAATAAAGGATATCGGTGAAAAAATTCAGGCTGATGACCAGCATTGCCAGCATCAGGAATGTGCCTTGGGCCACCGGGTAGTCGTGGGACGCCGCGGATTCCACCATGAGTTGACCCATACCGGGCCACGAAAACAAAGACTCCACCACGACCTGTCCGCCCACCGCAAACCCGATCATGATTCCGGAGATAGTGACGACACCAAGCAGCGCGTTGCGTGCAGCGTGGCGCAGCATCACGACTCGGGGTTTCAGCCCTTTGGCTTTGGCCAGTTCAATGAAGTCACTACCGAGCACTTCCAGCATGCTGTCCCGCATGATCAGCATCGGCGTTGAAATGTAGTAAGCCCCTACGGTGATGGTCGGGAGCACGATGCGTTCCCAGAACGCGGGCATCATCAGTAGATCGAACAGGCCGTCCGGTCGCTGACCCGGCGGATACATGCCGCCGGTGGGAAAAATACCAAGCCGGTAGCTCAGTACGATCAAAAGTAATAGGCCGGTGATGAATGGCGGGGTCGCCTGGAACACCAGGCCAACGACGGTGCCGCCAATATCCAGCGCACTATTCCGGCGCCACGCCATGACAATACCCAAACCGATGCCCAAGACCAGGGTTAGGCACATCCCCGCTGCCATCAGCAACAGCGTGTTCCAGAATCGGTAAGACAGGATGTCCGTAACTTCCTGGGCTGAAACGAAGGAGCGTCCCCATTCCAGGGTCACCAGGTTTTTTAGGTAGATGAAATACTGCTTCCACAGCGGCTCATTGAGCCCGAACGCTTCCTTCATGCGCTCCTGCACTGCTGCATCCATAGCCGGGCTGATTACCTGCATAGTCGGTTCCCCTGGCAACATGCGGAACAGCACGAACAGAATTGACGCCACGGCGAACATTGTGATCAGCGTATAGACCAGACGTCTTAAGGTGTAGTCGAGCATGGCAGAGGGGTTTTGTCAGGCCGGAATCGACCACCGCCGTCATGCCGGTTCCGGCAGACGGCGGTGGTTTTATCCTGATAAGCGATGAAAGATCAGGCCGGATACAACAACTTGTCGTCGCTATCCCAGGAATATCCTGCCGCGGCCAACACGTCCCGCGCCTTCTTCACGTTTTGGGCATTGGATTTCACCGCCGGGTTATGCCAATACTCGTTGGCCGGAGCAATCACCGAACCACCATTCTCCGCGAACCCCGACATCACTATATCGCGGATCAAATCCCGCGGAATGATGAGATCGATTGCCTCCCGGAACGCCCGGTCTTTGAGCGGACCCCTGAGGTGGTTGTAACCGAGATCATAGAAGCCGTGACTGGGGTACCCCTTACCGACAACACCGTTGATCTTATCCAGATCCTGCACCAGAGCCGGTTTCAATATATAGCGGGTGCGATCGCATTCGCCGGCCTCAATGGCTGCGGCCATGGCATCATGGCTGCCGTAGGTGACTCGAATGATCCCGGCACATTTCGGTGCGTTGAAATGCCCGGTATTGGCGCTCACCTTTAGTTCCTTGCCGCGGTCCCAGTAGTCGAAGCGAAACGGGCCGCTGCCCACAGGCTTTTCATTCGCGAAGTTCAACACATCATCGACGTCCGCCACCTTCTCAGGAATGTCCTTCCAGATATGCATCGGCAGGATGAAGATGGATGCGAGGAAGTTAACCATCAACGGTGCGTGGGGCGCGGACAACTTGATACGCAAAGAATTAGCGCCGTTGATCTCGATTGACTCAAACTTCTCGAGCGATGAAATAAAGAAGGGGGCTTTCCATTGCTTGTGATAGTCAAAGGTAAACTTGATGTCTTCGATGGTCACCGGTTTGCCATCGTGGAATTTCATGCCGTCCCGCAGCACGATATCTACTGTCTTGTCATCCACCACATTGATCGCCTTTGCCGCCCATGGAGTAATCGAACCGTCCGGAGCGATCTGCACCAGGCGATCGTACATCATGCGCAGTTCCTTAAATTCGTTAGAGTCGGTGGCGGATATCGGATTAAGGTTCTTCAACGGCGATGTTTGGCCGGTACGAACATAGCCGTCACCGCTCTTAACGCTAACACTGAGGTCGGACCAGAAACTGCCGATGCCTTCCCCCACCATAGGCACCAAGCCGTCGAGGCGATCCTCCCGGTACGCGTTGGTCATGCTGGGATAGACGATAGGGCTGCGGGCTACGTCATCAAACAGCACCTGCTGGGCTTCGTGAACTATGGTACGGCGCTTTTCTACATCCATTTCAATCTGCTGGGCTTCCGCCAGCTCGTTGATCTTTGGATTGTCGTAGCCCCATTTGTTGTAATTGCCGTCCTTGTGATGCTGCATGTAAATAAACGTTTCCGGATCGATCCGGTTAGCACGCCCGGTCCAGCGCACGATAAACATATCGAAGTCCTTTTCCTTAAAGACCTTACCGATGCCGAGGTTGTAATCTTCTGCGGCAAGTTTGACATCCCAGCCAATGCCTTTGCAGGCTTGGGTGATCAACCGGCCCATTTCAGGCCGCACCGGATCAAAGCTGGCGTTAGCGGTGAGTACGCTCATCTCCTCTACCGGTTTTCCGGCGGCGTGGGAGAAGATACTGATCGGTGCAATGGATACGGCAAGTCCAGCGGCGCCGGTTTTCTTGATGAATTTTCGTCGACTCAGATCTGAATGTTCTTTCACGGGATCTTCCTCCTGGATGGATGGTTGGTTCGGCGTGGCAATCACCGGTGTTGTCTTCACCGCACTTTCGCATTCGACGATACGCCTCCCTTGTGCATTCTACAAATATCGATTTATCATCTACCTATTCCATTTATGAATACCTCTGAACCACCATGAAACTGAAGGAACTTGAACTGCTGCACAGCCTTATGTCGGTGGGATCGGTATCGGATGCGGCCCGAACCATGCGCATGTCTCAGCCGAATGCCAGCAAAATGCTCAAAAAAATGGAAAACAATTTTGGTTTTCAGCTATTTGAGCGCATCAACAGCCGGCTACATCCCACCGAGGAGGCAAGACTACTATTCGACCCGATCGAGCGTGCCTTGCTCAGCTTGCGCCAATTCCACTCCATGACTGAAGAAGTTCGGAATATGCGTCGCGGGACCCTGATCATCGGTGGATTGCCACTACTGTCCCGCACCTGGTTACCGGATATCGTCGGGACCTACATGTCGGGCCGTCCCGGCGTCAGCGTAACGTTTCACACCCGTAGTTCAAAGAAGCTCATCGAATGGGTGGGTGAACGACAGATCGACATTGCCCTGGGCATGCTGTCGATGGAAGACCCCATGGTGGAACGGTCAGCGCTGATCAAAATGGAATTTCTGGCGGCGATTCCGACAGGCCATTCGCTGGTGGACAAGGAAGTCGTCGAAGCTATAGATCTTGATGGCCAGGAATTCATTTCGCTGAGCTTTCTCGATCATACGCGCGACGATATCGACCGTTCCCTGCGCCAGGCGGGTGCGGTGCCGGTGGAGCGCGCGGGCTGCTCCCTGCCGTCCGTGGCCCTGCGCTTGGTCGAAAAAGGAATCGGTATTGCCCTGGTTGACCACATCAGCGCCTGTCATCATCAACCAAAAAATGTCGTGTTCAAACGCTTTACACCAACCATTCGTAAAAACGTGTGGTTGCTACGCCCGAGGATGCGGCCGCGCTCGCGATTAGCAGATGAGTTCGTCGAGTTACTCTACGAGCGGGTCGAGGAAGATCAATTGTCCGTGCCACCGGATTCGTTATTTGTACGGCGGGTCATGTAATCCGATATTGCACTTGCGGAACTGACTGTTCGCGATTATGGTCTGTCCCTATTCCCAGAGTTGTAATGAGAACGTACGATCTTACCCCAGAGGATTTGCGGTTTAACCCGCCACGTTTCGACAAAACCGTTCTTTCGGCGTATGCGCGTTCCACCTTTGGTAAAGAGGGCAAGCTAAAACCCTTGAGTGGCGAGCGTGATCAAAACCACCGATTAACGACATCGGATGGCGCGAAATATGTTTTAAAAGTCTCTGGAGTTGATGAAGACGCGGCTGTTGTTGATTTTCAAGTCAAGGCGCTCACGCATATCGCAAATATAGCTCCAGAACTTAACGTACCACGTATCGTTCCAACTTTAGACCGTACACCGATCGGGATTCTCGCAGACGATGCGGGGCATCGACACCAAGTCCGTCTCTTAACTTATGTCTCCGGTGTGTCGTATTGGGATGAACCCGTACCATCATTACCGGTGATAAAGAAAATTGGCGCGTTCCAAGGGAAGTTATGTAAGGCGCTGGAAAGTTGCGCTCATCCTGCATCGCAACGCTTTATGCCGTGGGATACGAACAACGGTCTAGTTCTCAATCTGAGCCTTTCAAATGATAAGTTTGGTGACGTGCGCCGGCTGGTCGTGCCGATGCTAGATCATTTTGAGCATAGCGTGCTTCCCGCCATGAAGGCACTGCGCCATCAAGTTATTCACAATGACGGTCACCGAGGCAATCTCTTGAAATCCGCACCGGGCGCAGATGATTTTGTCGGCGTAATCGATTTTGGTGACATTGTGCAGGCACCGCTGGCCAACGATTTGGCGGTGTCATTGGATAGCTTGATGGGTTGGGCCGATAACCCTATCGACGTGGCAACAGCTCTTTTGTCAGGATTTCATGAGCAGTTTCCACTTGAGCGTGGGGAAATCGAACTGCTCTACGATTTGACACTGTTGCGCGGCGCTTTGACGCTACAGTTGTTTGATTTTCAACTGCGTCATGAAGAAACAGCTACGGAAACGATCAAAAAGGAATACCCGGATGTCGTCAATGGTTTTGAACGTAACTTAAGCCTTGACCGCGAGAACTTCTCGCGCAGTATTGCTGAAGCATGCGGTATGACTTAGAGGCGACTGTCACGAAGTTTCGTTAGTTGGCGCGTGCGAAAACCGTATCGAGCGCGTTTATCAAGTGATCGACATTATCTCGACTGAACACTAATGGAGGTCTTATTTTCATCACGTTTCCGTAGCGCCCCATGGTCGCAACGAGGGTGCCTTGTTTGGCGGCATCGGTTGTTATGCGCCGCAATTCTTCTTTCGAAATCGGCTCACGGGTATCGGGATCACTTACTAAATCCAAACCCCAGAATAATCCTCTGCCTCGAAGTTCGCCAATCATGTCATAACGGTCAGCCAGTTCCTGTAGTTGGCCTTCAAGGTATGCGCCAACTTCGGTGGCGTTGGCGAGTAGATTTTCGTTATCGATGACTTCAATCACTGCTTGCCCCACCGCCGCGGAGACAGGATTACCCCCAAAGGTGTTGAAGTATTCGTAACGCTCCGCAAACTTCTCCACGATGGCTGGTGTGGTGACGACCGCCCCTAAGGGATGCCCGTTGCCCATTGGTTTACCCAGGGTGACAATGTCGGGAATGATGTCGTAGTGTTTGAATCCCCACCAGTGGGCGCCCA
Source organism: Gammaproteobacteria bacterium (assembly GCA_029862885.1). Taxonomy (GTDB): domain Bacteria; phylum Pseudomonadota; class Gammaproteobacteria; order Arenicellales; family JAOTWM01; genus JAOTWM01. Next base: position 1,017 of record JAOTWM010000148.1, on the reverse strand, counting down.
TACGGCAATAACCCGATTGCACTTCATCGGCAACCACCAAGCCGCCCGCATCTCGTACGAATGCGGCTGCGTGATTAAGATAATCCTGTGGCGCTTGCATAATGCCTTGGTTTTCCCAGGCACTTTCCACCATGAAGACCGCTAATTGGTGGCCGCGCGCTTCCAGCTTCTGAATACTCTTCGAGACGAGACCCGCATATTTTGCACCCAAGTCATTCTCACCTTCGCGAAAGGGCCCACGATAGGTATCGGGTGGTTCAACGGTTGCTAGCCAATCCGGGTCAGGATCGCCAAAACGTTCCGATGTGGAAAGGTCATGCACGAGTGTCGAATTACCATGGTAGGAGTGTTCCGCAACGATACAACCATGGCGCCCCGTCGCGACACGTGCAATTTGGACCGCGAGATCATTCGCTTCGGTACCGGTACAGACAGGCATACAGACACTCAGCTCCCCAGGCATTTTGCTGGCGAGCGTTTCGGCAAAACCCACGACGTTTTCATGCAGATAACGGGTATGCGTGTTTAGCGTTCGCGCTTGGCCACACAATGCTTCTACAACATGCGGATGACAATGTCCGACGGAGGCCACGTTGTTGTAGCAATCGAGATATCTCTTTCCTTGGTCGTCCCACATCCAAACACCTTGACCCTTCACTAAGTGCAACGGCTTGTCATAAAAATGAGAATATGCCGGCCCCAGTGCTTTCCTACGGCGTTCGATGAGTTGCTGATTCGTCATGATTGATAATTCAGTAAAGATTAGTTCTGGAATCGTAACGTTGGTAGCAAAGATTTACATCACCTTTTCCGGAATTGAAAAACAATTGAACAATTGGGGCGTAGCACGGCTTCTGGGGCGAACTGTGACAGTGATTGCCGCACTAAATGATGTCCTACCTGAGACATAGGTTACACAGTATACCGGAGACATAGGTTACAGAATCGAGGTTTTGGAGGGGTCCAATGCCTTGGAAAGAGAGTAGCCTAGTGGACGAGAGATTAAGATTTGTAGCC
>JAOTWM010000147.1 GCA_029862885.1 Gammaproteobacteria bacterium | reverse complement strand
CACTATGTGTATCTGGAAACGCTGGGCGGCGGCAGTGGCGCGCGCGCGACCGCGGACGGCAAAGACGGTGTGCAGGTGCACATCACCAATACTTCGAACCTGCCGGTCGAAGCAATCGAAATGGAGTATCCATTGCTCGTCGAAAGCTACAGTCTAGTTCAAGACTCGGGCGGCGCCGGCAAATACCGCGGCGGCATGGGCTTGCAACGCGTGATCCGGCCCGTCGATCATGACTGCACTTTCAACGGCGCCGGCGAACGCTTTAGCCACCGCCCGTGGGGTCTGTTCAATGCCGAATCGGGTGCCCCCGGCCGTTTCCTTCACGTCGATGCGGGTGGCGCGCAGACCGCGCTCGCGATCAAACCTTCTAATGTGCGCGTGCGCGACGGCGAACATATCATCGTGGAGTCCCCCGGCGCGGGCGGCTATGGCGCGGCCGCGCAGCGTGCGGCGGATAAAGTACAGGCTGACTTCGACGGCGAAAAGATTTCTGCGCAGTTTAGGAAAACGTATTACTCTAAGGCTGACGGTGGGTCTGAATGAAATCTTTTGTCGGCGACTTGAGATTTTAGTAACGTGGAGATTACGGAGTAGGTAATGACCGGATTACAAAACGATTGGGACTATAGCCCGCAAGACATCGAGCACTTTAGGCAGCAAGGGTATTGGAACGACGATACGCTCACGACGTGGATCGATCACTGGGCCATGACGAGGCCGAACGAGATCGCGATGGTCGGGCCGGGCGCGCGGCTGACTTATCGCGAGCAACACGACAAAGTGCGACGGCTCGCGGGTGCGCTGGCGGATCTCGGCATTGCCAAAGGCGACGTCGTCGCGATCCAACTGCCTAATATTGCCGAGTATCTGATCGCGTATTACGCGGTCACGCGGCTCGGCGCAATTCTCGCGACGATGCATTTGCCGTATCGCGAAAATGAAATGTACCCGCTGATCCGCCACGGCGGAGCCAAGGCAGTGATATGCGGCGCAAGCGACGACAAATACGATGCGCCCGATGCCATGCGCAAGCTTACGCATCGCTGTTCGAGCCTCGAACACATAATTGTGCTGGGCGACGAAGTGCCGACCGGCATGCATTCGCTCGGCGATATGATCGATAACGGTACGCCGCGCGACGTTACTGTCTCGCTCGGCGCGACCGACCCGGCGTTGCTGTGCTTTACCTCGGGCACGTCGGCCGCACCGAAGGCGGTGCTGCGCACTTATGCAACGATTACCGGCAACGCGCGAATTTATTCGCCGACTATCGAACTCGATAGTGACGATGTCGTCCTCGTCGCGCCGCCGTTCACCCATGTATTCGGATTGTGCTGCGTGCACTGCACGCTATGTCAAGGCGGCACCGTGGTGTTGCTGCGGCATTTCACACCGGAGTCGTACGTGGAGACGATCGACCACTTCAGGCCCAGTGTGGTCTTTACCGCACCGGCCCATCTGGCGGCGTGCCTCAAGGCCGGGCTGCTAGAGGGCGTCGATCTGTCGTCGATACGCGAAGTGGTCATTGCCGGATCGGTGTGTCCGCCCGATGTCGCGAATGCACTCGAAGCGCACTTACCGAACGGCCGCGCAGGGGGCTTGTTCGGTATGACCGAAACGATACTTATCACCCAGACTCCAATAACCGAAGGGCCCGAAATCCGCCATTACTCGGTGGGGCGCGTCACACCCGGAATAGAAGCCCGCGTCGCCGGTGACGACGGCACGATACTTGGCGCGGACCAAGAGGGCGAACTGCAGGTCCGCGGGTATTCGATCATGTCCGGTTATTTGAATAACGACGAGGCGAACGAGCACGCGTTTACCGACGACGGTTGGTTTCGCACCGGCGATCTCGCCATGATGAGTGCGGCGGGCGACGTGCAAATTACCGGCCGCTTGAAGGACATCATCAACCGCGGCGGTATCAAGATCAACCCTACCGATCTCGAAAACCTCATCACCGCACACCCGAATGTGGTGCAGTGCGCCATCGTGCCGATGCCCGACGACGTGTTGGGCGAAAAGTCGTGTTTATTTGTGACCCTGATACCCGGCACCGAGTTGGATCTCAAAGCCATAACCGATTATCTAAACGAGCACGACATCGCGAAGATGAAATGGCCCGAGCGGCTCGAAGTCGTCGACGAAATGCCGATGACCCCCACCAAAAAAATCATCAAAGGCGCACTGCTGCCGTAGGGCGGGATGGGCCGTAGGGCGGGATGAGCGAAGCGAACACCGCCGTTTTTTGGTTTGCCTAACGAGGCATTCTTCGGCTTCTGGCCTTGCCGCGGTCGGCCCTACGGCGCCGCACTAATCCCACCATCAACAATAAGCTCCGTCCCAGTAATAAAACCCGCCTCATCCGAGAGCAAGAACAAGCACGCATTAGCCAAGTCCTGCGTCGCACCGATCCGCCCTAACGGTATCTGCTCCGTGAGCGCTGCTTGCAGATCGTCGCGCCCGTCCCAACGCGCCTGCATCGGGGATAACACCGGCCCCGGCAAAATCGCATTGGAGCGAATCCCGTCGCGCGCATACTGGATCGCGATGGACTTGGACAACCGAATCACCGCCGCCTTCGACGCGCCGTACGCATCCTGCGGTGCCGAATCGCCGCGCAACGCATCGATAGATGAAAAATGCAACATCGCTCCGCCGCCCGTGTCCCGCATCGCGGGGATCGCATACCGCGCAGTCAGCATAAACGATTTCAAATTGTTGGATATCACCTCGTCCCACACATCGAGATCGATATCCACCAACGACTTATCCCGATCGAACCAAAGCACCCCCGCAGTATTTACGAGGTAATCGAGGCGCCCGAACTCTTTCACCGCTGCACCGACCACGTCTCGGACAAACGAGTCGTCGGTTAAATCACCCTGACGATAATTATGCCGACCGGGCCCAGCAGCAATATCGTCCGGCACAGGCTTCATGTCCGCCAGCAGCACACAAGCCCCCGCCGCAATCAAATCCCGCGCAACATTCAACCCGATACCGCCCCCCGCACCCGCAACCACCGCAACTTTGTCACTAAACTTCAAAGCTCTCATCCACGATCAAACCAAAATAACGTCGTAGGTCGGTTAGAGCGAATGCGAAAACCGGCGAATATCGTTTGGGTCGGTACAATCTCTCGCCAGCTTTCGGTTTTCGGTAGAAACCAACCCCCATCGCAATACGATTGACCCCGCAACCAATCCAACTCGGCCGAATCACATCTCCAATAACTCCGGCGCCCGCTCAAGCGCCATCTCCAACGTGTATCCCAACCGATGCGCCCAACGATACTGATCTTCCTCGTTCTCGATCATATCGTGGCGCACCTCGAACAACGCATGCGGAATACCACGGCCCTCGCCGTGCACGGGAATCGTGTAATCGCTCTCATCGTCCACCGAGTACGGGTCATTATCGCCGACCGTTAACGTTTCATCCTCCGCCAGTAAATCCCGCAATATGTGCGCAAGCCGGGTATCCCGGTTATACAACAAACCGATATGCCACTCACGAGGCTCGCCTTTAAACACGGGCGTGAAACTATGAACAGCCAACAATATCGTGGCTTGCCCGCGCTGTGTACGTTCAGTAATAACATCCTCGATGCAATCGTGATACGGATGAAAAATCTCGCGTTGACGCGCTGCGATCTGCACCGCATCAAGATCACGGTTACCGGGAATCACTGTGTGCTCGCTGATCTCCGGTATCGATGTCAGTGCTTGCAACGGTCGGTTGCAATCCACCACGAGCCGCGAATAAACCTGATGGATAAAAGTCGCCTCGAAGCGGCGCGCGAATTCCTCCGCCATACCGAGCGCACCGACATCCCATGCGATGTGTCGTTGGCGGTCTGATTCGCTCACGCCTAAGTCGCCGAGTTTCTGCGGGATGCGGTTGCCGGCATGATCGCAGACGAACAGGTATGGTGATGAGCTATCGCGGCGGAGCACACGAATCGCGTCTGGTTCGTCGTCATCGAGTAGGCGATAGGGTTGATCAGAGTTTTGCAAGGTCGTTAATTGATATTGGCTGGCGTATCAGAAACGTGTCTCGATTATCGGTTCGGTGTGGAAAACCGTCAATCTCGTGTGGTTCGGTAGAAGAAAGCCGTCCTAGGAGTATATTATTCAATGCAGGAATCGATAGGGCATTGGACTGGATTAAGTTTGCAACACATCCCGTAATTTGACTGCTCTAGCATTAATCAAACGCGGTTTGATCCGTGGACGCTGCGGGAGGTTCTGTGGATCGAGCTGAACTAATGGAGCGCGTAAAAATGGCCTTCTCAGATGTTCCCTATCCAGGTGACGAAAATATCGTACCTCGCTCATACGATAGGAGATGGGGCGGATCGTTGCTTGGCCCATGCCGAGAGTGTCAAGAGGTTGTCGAGTATTCTGTAGGGAAGAAGAGCTACGACCATGATTCCGAACTAATATCGGGGGTGGCTTTTTGATGACAATAAATTTCCCCAGATGTTTTTCTCTACTTTCCGCCAGCCACGATCGAGGCATCGCTAAGCTATTCAGAGGACTTGATCTCAGGGACCTTGGATTTTAGGCCCGAAGGATTGGATTCCGAAGAATGGCAGAATGCGAAAATTTGCAAATTATTTAACGAGCAACTGGATGTGGTTAAATAGTATTTCGAATATTCGAACGGACAAGTTCCATACTTAGACAGCAAATTTTCAATATTCCTACTTCAGCATCTATACGTAATGCCAGATGATAGAGAGGATACCGGCAAGAAATAGACCTGTCCCCCTTTTTTCGCGCTGGGTTACCTGCTGGTTGGACGGCACGGACTCAATAAGAATGAGACGCGCCGTCTGGACTCAAACGTGTTATTTTTTGCAAGCGCGGCCCAGGGAAACGGTGAGAAAAGATGTTCATTGATCTTCTTCAAACGATTCAGGGAAGCCACGAACAAACGACCTAATACTAAGCGACAATAATCGGTTGAACAGTTAAACCATTACTCCCCTAAGGAGGAACATTCATGTCTACTCCATACAGACAACATCTGCTGTACGCATCATTAGCCGGATTACTGGCGGCCTCGGCAGCCGGTATTCCGGTACTCGCAGCGGTAAGCGTAGATACATCGGCACTTCGCGAAGCCGTCACGGTAGAAGGGGTGCGCGCGCACCAACAAGCCTTGCAGGACATCGCGGATGCCAATGGTGGCATCCGTCTGGCCGGTACGTCGGGTTACGATGACTCCGCCGACTATGTCGCGGGCCAGATGCATATTGCCGGCTATGACGTCACGGTCCAGGAGTTCGACTTCGTAAGCTTCGAGCAGCTCGGTCCGTCGACCCTCGAGCAGACCGCGCCCAGCGCCGTCGTCTACCTCGAGGACACCGATTACAATCTCATGTCCCAGAGCGACGCGGGTGACGTCACGGGACTGGTGACTGCTGTGGACTTCGACCTGGCGCTAGGCAATGCATCAACCAGCGGCTGCGAGGCAGCGGACTTCGGGGGGTTCCCGGCTGGCGGCATCGCCCTGATCCAGCGCGGCGCCTGCACCTTCCGGCTCAAAGCGGAGAACGCGGCGGCAGCAGGAGCCGTCGGTGCCATCATCTTCAACCAGGGCAACACCGACGAACGTAAGGGCCTGATCAACGGTACTCTGTCTTCCGACTACAGCGGCGGCATCCCAGTATTCTTTGCAACTTTCGACCGGGGCGCGGAGTGGATCGACACGCCGGTTTCCAGTTGCACATGATCGCCGATGTGTTCCGCGGCATCGTCACGACGTCCAATGTCATAGCGGAGACACCGGGTGGCCGGGACGACCGTGTGGTGGTGGTCGGTGCGCATCTGGACTCGGTACCCCAGGGCCCCGGTATTCAGGACAACGGCAGTGGTTCGGCGGCCATCCTGGAGATCGCGTTGCAGATGGCGGAGTTGGACATAGAGCCGCGCAACAAGGTGCGCTTCGCTTGGTGGGGTGCCGAAGAGTCCGGTCTGGTAGGTTCCCAGTTTTACGTGGACAACTTGAGCAAACGCGAGATCAAGAACATCGCTCTCAATCTGAACTTCGACATGATCGGCTCGCCGAACTTCGTGCGTTTCGTCTATGACGGCAACGGCTCCGACACGCCACTGGCCGGGCCTAACGGTTCGAAGAACATCGAGCAGGTGTTTCTCGATTATTTCATAAACCAAGGGTTGCCGACTGAACCCACTGCTTTCGATGGGCGCTCCGACTACGGCCCATTTATCGCGGTAGGCATCCCGGCGGGTGGTCTGTTTACTGGTGCTGAACGTATCAAGACCGAAGACGAGGTCGCAATTTATGGCGGTACCGCGGGCGAGCAGTATGACCCTTGCTATCATTTGGCTTGCGATACCTTCGACAACATCAGTCTGGAGGCTCTGGATCAAATGTCGGATGCCGTCGCGCACTCGGTGCTGACTTTTGCAATGACCACTTAATCGGTGAATGGTACTGACAAAGGCCAGGGACTCGGCAAATGGATAAACGCCATGGAATACGCCGGCAACGCGTTTAATAGATAACAGCGACTAAAGCCGCTCGGACGCTTAGCGGCTCGGAGCCAATCAGGCAGGCGGGGTGACGCACATCCCGCTTGCCTGTCTCCACTACGACCACACGGCTTAAGCTGGGCCCGAGGACAATCCCCTATCGATAGCGGTACAATCAAGGAATCACTACGGGGAATGGAAAAACGATGATAGCTCGTCGCTCCCGATCATTAGCGTTTCTCCTCATCGCCCTGACTACCTGGGCCTCTTCCGCCGCGGAACTGGACGAGTTGCAGTCGGTCCGACCCGACAGCATACAGATCCATGTTCAGGAAGGTTTTTTGACCCTGGAGGCTTATGATGCACCGCTCGCAACACTGCTGCAGATCATTGGCGAAGAGGCGGGGTTCGATGTCGTAATCGAAGGCGACCTAAGCATGACGGTCAACAGCTCGTTCACGGTGGTGCCGCTGGACCGGGCACTTAGACGCCTGCTCGATGGAATTTCGTTTATGTTTTTCGAGTACTCGGGAAGTACGAAACGCCTTGACGAGCTATGGGTCTTCGCAGCGGTGGAAAGCGGCGGCGAACAGACTTTTCAACCCAAAGTCACGACCGTTGAAGAGCCGTCGCAGGCGGACATGGAGACCTGGATTCTGGATAGACTCACTTCGCCGCAGCGCGGCGCCCGCATCGTCGCGGTGCGCAGGTTGGCGCGCCTGGAGCCGGAGGTCGCCGCCAGAATTGCAATCCAGGTGCTTGAGTCCGAGGCCGATGCGGTTGTTCGCGGACAGGCCGCTGCCATGCTGGGCAAAATCGGCGGAGACGAAGCTTCCAGGTTGCTTGAATTAGCGCTCGCCGATGAGGAAGCGTCGGTTCGCAGGCATGCGATCCAGGCGTTGCGCGCGATCGGGGCTGAGCAGGCAACGACGATTCTAGGGCGTGTACTAACCGAAGATCCTGATCAGGAGATCCGCCTGATGGCGTTGGAGACGCTAATAGAAGCCTCCGACGATACTTCCCAATACTATCTCGCATTGGCTGCGACGGACTCAAACGAGACGATTCGGCAAATAGCCCTTCAAGCCCTTCAAGCCAACACAACCCCGTCGACCAACACAATGAAGAGTAAAGAAGATAGAACTCAGGAAATCGGTATGTAGTACCGTGGGAAGAAACTGCTGAAATAGTATTGGTGAAAACCGTGGTCAGAGAACAATTGTTGCTAATATATGAATGGAAAACGGGACAGATTTGTTTTCCGCATCCGCTTATATTTGGAAAAATTGTTTTCTGACCCAGGTTCTGTGTTAAAAAATGTTCCCGCGGGAACGCGAGAACAACAATCGAATCCGAGATGGAAACGGCCCGAATAGTATATTAGCAACAATTATTCTCTGACCCGGATTATTCTTCGGATAACCGTATCTCGGATAGGTTTGCGCCAAACTGCATAATCGATCCGCCAACACTTTATCGTTGGAAGGTTTCGGCTGATATCGGTTTGCCACGCGACTCAGATTCAGCAAATCACAGCTGCGCCGCTCGCTCAAAGCATGCGTCTGCATCATATGGCCAACCACCTGACGCTTTGCGATTGGCCTCACCACTTTCTTGACAGCACATCTTTCAACGCAGCATTGTCCAGCGTCGCATCCGCCAACAAGCGCTTAAGCTTACTGTTCTCGGATTCCAGCTCTCGCAGCCGTTTTGCTTCCGATACTTCCATCCCACCAATCTTCGTCGTCCAGCGATAAATCGTGCCTTCCGAGATCCCGTGTACCCTCGCAAACTCCGGCACCCGAACCCCGGATTCATGCTCCTTCAAAATCCCAATAATTTGCTCTTCGGTAAATGTCTTTCGTTTCATCGGTGGTCCTCCCATCACGCAATTTAATGGAGATTCTCACCCAGCGCATGGCACTATTTATAGGGGGAAGGTCAAGATCAGCAGCCACGGCTGGAGTAGATAAACCCCTCACTAAGTCATTCTCCGATTATTCTGAGTTGGCTCTCGCGTTGAGAGCCAACTCATGCGATTGCAATGTGTTTTAAATATGTTTCTTAATAGTGATACCTATGATGGAATCTGTCTCAAGTTGTGGTCCATCGAGATCTTGATGTAGTGGGATCACGACATCGGCACCGATCTGCCAGCCGGTAATGCTTTTGGTTAAACCGATGCCGAAATCCAGACGGTCGCCCCCACGTCTGTCAGTATCTGCTGTCGGCACCAACGCCGGATTGAGTTCTTCATCGGCTCCATCGATATTGCTCCAATGGGTCCAATCGAGCCTGAAGTTAGCAATCCACGACGGGGCGAACTCACGACTGTACCAACCACTGGCACGCAGCTGATCGCCCAGCGTGTAATTCCTATCATTATCGCCTATACGTAATGTCGCGAGGGCCTGCGCACCCCAACTGTAACCCGATTGATGTACCGTATACGTGATACCCGGCATCAAATCGAAAGTTCCCGATCCAAGTTGCATGGGATAAGGCAGTTGACCCGGCGGGAGATCAGTTTCATCGATCGACCCGGTGGGCAAACTAACTAATCCATTTAAATGCAGCGAGCGGTTTCCGTCTTTCTTCAATTTGACGAGGCCGCCGACTTTGACGTCACCGATACCGTCCGATTCGGTGGTGAATTCGACTGCCCCAAGGGGCATGCCAGCCACATGATCCATTTCATTGTCTAAAAACGGTACCATGGCCATCACGGTCACATTATCAGTTATGCCGTACATGGCGCCGAACATATGCATGTCCATGGTCATCTCTGTGGGTACGACGGCGAAACCTTCCGCACGGACATCGGCGGGCGACTGCCGCCTGGTGCTATCGCGATTACCGTCCATGTCCATGCGCATGAATTTGTACGATGCCATCCAACCGCCCTTATTCATCAAGTGGCCTCCGACTAAGGACGTGGGATACCGCGCCATGGTTTGCATGTGGTGACCACCATCGCCACGCATCATTTCCGACATCTGGCCTTCGGACATATTAGAATGATCCATTGTTTGGTCGCTTTGATCTTGTGCGCCAGCATGTGTCGCGGATAACGTGTATGCGCCAAACATTAGCGTTGTTAACAATATTTTCTTCACGTAAACCTCCAAGTTAGATTTTGAATTGACCGTAACAGCCGCAGGTGTTTAAAACACCTCTCGCTGTTTGTTAACTGAAATGGATTAGATCGGTACGCTCAAACGAGCGTTTTTGGAGGTTTGTGTTCCGGGGGATGGGAAACGTGTCGGATGTCTTCACTCGTGAACATCAATAACCGGGTTTTGGTTTGCGCGGCAGCATGCACGCAATCACAGGGGATCATGCAACAATGCCCTAAAACGCAGGCATCATCGTGATCATCAAGATTGCAGGTGCCCGTAATGTCGACAAAAGCCATCAAATCACAGCTTTTCTCATGGGTATCATCTGATATTCCCTGAATCGGAGCCATGGAAAGAACTGTAACGACGGTTAGCAGGCTTATTATTTTTGATGCTTCTGTCAGCATGAATACTTAGTTCAGATAGATACCCTAAAGTTCCTGTCACAATCCTGGCAGTAATGTTACGAACATCGAGTCTAAACTGATAGTTACTACAGCATGGTGACTTTGGTCACGCAGCCTCATTTTTTCAAGAGTTCATGCTTTATTGTTGCAGATAAGTAATCAAGTCATTCAAATCCGCTTCACTCATAGACCAACGTGGCATCGCCTCGTCCAATGGTTCACCAGCGGGATCGATGCCATCGACAATGGCCCGGCGTAAGGTCGTTTGATCGTAGTTCTCATGATCCCCATGTCCGTCTGATTCGTGCCCATGGCCGTCGTCTTCGCCAAAAAAAGCCTTGGCGGTGAGTGCTGGGGCTTTGACCCAAAAGCGTGGCACCAACCGGCGACCTTACCTATTAATACCATGACAAGTGGCACATCCACCACCGTGCATTTGCCGGTGCATACCCATCTGCGCTATCGCGCTATTGGGCCGAGGTAATTTGATTCGGAACCGATTCCAAAAGTAATCAATACACTGATAGAAACGGACCAAATGCGCGGGTATCACCAGAAAGCAAACTTGCACGCACTATTACAATTTACTCCTGCT
>JAOTWM010000666.1 GCA_029862885.1 Gammaproteobacteria bacterium | reverse complement strand
ATAACTTTCATTGGGGTTATTCAGGCGATCGAGATACTTCTGAGAAAGCAATGTCAACACTCCAGCTACTGCTATCCATGCAGCAATCGTCATTCCAGTGCCGATCTTGCGGCTCATCGATTGCGCTCCAAATTAGCCCCGTCATGGATGATTTCAGCTTCCAATCGCCCCCGCAATTGCGTGCCCCAATTGGGCGGTGGATGCTTTGCCACCGAGGTCCGGTGTGCGGAGCTCGGGTTCTTCCAGTGCCGCTTCAATAGCACCTTCCACCGCGGCTGCCGCGTCGTCGTGCCCTAAGTGTTGCAACATCATCGCGCCGGCCCAAATTTGCCCGATCGGATTCGCGATACCTTGCCCGGCAATGTCCGGGGCGGAGCCGTGCACGGGCTCAAACATACTGGGGTAACGCCGTTCCGGATTAATGTTGGCAGACGGCGCAATTCCTATTGTCCCGGCGATAGCAGGACCCAGATCCGATAAGATATCCCCCAGTAGGTTGCTCGCCACCACAACGTCGAACCAATCGGGGTGCAAAACGAAATGCGCACTGAGAATATCGACATGAAATTGGCTGTTGTCGACATCGGGATAGTCAGCGGAAATTTCCCTAAAGCGTTCGTCCCAATACGGCATAGTATGGATAATTCCGTTTGACTTAGTGGCCGATGTGATTCGGCGCCTGGGCCGCGACTCTGCTAATTCGAACGCATAGCGCATAATGCGGTCGACACCACGGCGAGTAAATATACTCTCTTGGACGACTAGTTCCGTGTCCATGCCGCGATTCAAGCGCCCGCCGATTTCCGAATACTCGCCTTCTGAATTCTCACGCACTACGTAAAAGTCGATGTCATCGGGACCGCGATCCCGTAGCGGCGATGTAATCCCGTTTAGCAAGCGGATCGGGCGCAAGTTCACATACTGCTCCAGTTGCCGCCGGATCGGAATCAGCAACCCCCATAGCGATACGTGGTCCGGTACACCCGGGAACCCCACGGCTCCGAGATAAATGGCATCGGCCTCCCTGAGTTGTTCGATTCCGTCTTCGGGCATCATCCGGCCGGTGCGTAAATACATTTCACAATTCCAGCCAAACGACTGCCAGCGAAAATCGATATCGAATCGCGTGCCGACCGCCTCTAAAACCCGGAGTCCTTCCGGCATGACTTCGTTGCCGATGCCGTCGCCGGGAATAACCGCTATTTGGTAGTGATGGGTTGCCAACTTATACTCCCAAATCGTGAATTGAGTAGGAAATGCGCAATAGTACCCTGATAGAGTACTAGCGCCGCGCCCGCAAGTATTGGATAACGTTTTCGACCGTGACATCGCTGACACGCCGATTGGATTCGACGGTTATACCGGCAATGTGGGGAGTCATTATCAAGTTTGGAACACCGGCCAGTACCGAATTGGAAGCCAATGGCTCCGTTGCAAATACATCGAGCATAGCGGCACCAATTTGGCCGTCATACAATGCTGCGGCCAGTGCCGACTCGTCCACCAATCCGCCGCGCCCGGAATTGATCAATGCCGCGTTTGCTTTCATCGCAGCGAATCGCTTCGCATCGATGAGGTTGCGCGTTTCAGCGTTGAGCGGCACGTGCAAACTCACGATGTCCGCGCGCGCGATGAGCTCATCCAGTGAAGATTGGGTAACGCCGAGCGATCGCCAAGCGGTGTCGGCCGGATCGACGTATGGGTCGTATGCCGTCGCCTCCATCCCGAGAGCGCCGGCCCGGCGCGCGACCTCGCGGGAGATAGTGCCAAAGCCCACCAGACCGATCGTTTTGCCTGTCACCTCACGACCTAGCAACCGCTCCCGCGGCCATTGGCCGCCGGCTACGGCGGCACTCGCGAAATATGCGCCACGCAACAACATCAGCGCCCCCGCAATCACATACTCGGCAACGGCTGTTGCGTTCGCTCCGGTCGCGGGCAATACGCCGATGTTGCGCTGCTTACAGGTTTCAAGGTCGATGTTGTCGACACCAACTCCGAGTCGGCCTACGACCTCGAGCCGCGGCGCGGCGGCCAATAAATCGGCGTCGACCGCCGTGCGATTACGCACGATGAGTGCGGATGCCGTGCCCACCGACCGCCGCAACTGCTCAGGCGTATCGACCAGCTTCGGCTCGTATAACACATCGAACTCGACGCACAACCGCGCAACGGCCGCTTGCTCCATGAATTCGGACACGACAATTTCGGTCATAGGGGAAGCTGATGGGGGTGCAGCGATAATGTTACCAAACGCCGATTATGCACGACACGTCCATCGGGCCGTTACCCCGAGCCGCCCCTCCCGGCCGGCCGGGCAATGACTGAAACCACGGCGGCCCTGCTCCCGACCGGCGTCATCGGGCTGGTCTTGCTGGCCGCCATTTTGC
>JAOTWM010000146.1 GCA_029862885.1 Gammaproteobacteria bacterium | reverse complement strand
CCGCCTATATGGTTTACACGACCAACCCGAAAGATGAGGAAGTGCTCACGCAGGCCCTCGACACCCTACGAGACATCGCCAGAGAGGGCCCTTCATGACCGCAGGATGATCGCTCTCGCTAATGAAGCGGTTGTTCCTGTTCGGCTGCGTCTGGCAGATCTCCGCCTGTCACGACATCGGTTTTCGAGCGATGTTGCTGACTGTTTCTTTGGCGAATCCGGTCCGGGGAGTACGACCCGTTCAGTAGCCTGCTGCAACTGTATTGCCCGCCGCTTTCCATTTCTTGAGTCCGTTGGCGAAGTAGTAGACATGTTCAAATCCCCAACTCACCGCTTGTGCGCAGGCGTTAGCAGCGCGCCGCTCCAAACCACTGCTGTAGATTACGAGTGGCTGGTTACGCTGCGCGATTCTCGCGAGTCGTACTTCGTTGAATTCAGAGTCTTTCCCGAACCAAATCATCAGGAATTGAGCGCCTGGGATATGTTCCTTGAGCCAAGGCTTGGAAACATCGATAAAGGGAACATTCCGATCGTGCAGAGTCATGGCTTGTTCCGCATCAATAGTCGTCGCACCTTCGACCTCATATTTGGATGCGCCCGCGGTTTCTCCGGTTGACAACCCAACCGTCCCAGACCGTTGCGTCATTACCAAACCATAACCGGATGCGCTCGCGGTTTCCCTCGTTGACACGGTCTTGATGAGTCGAGACCAGTCGTCACCGCCGGGAGCGACGCCCGCTCTGCGCAGCCCCTCTTTGAAATGGGTTGCATCCCCGACCCAAAGAAGCTCGTCGACGCTGGAAAGTGAGTACGCACTCCAACCCGCTTTAGCTCTAAGCTCGTTCGCTTTGTCCAGCGCGATCTTTGCATCAGCCTGGCGGCCCAGGTGTCCATACGTGGCCACGAGGTAAATGTACGTGCGGTGGTTCGTCGCATCCCGATCTACGGCTCGCTCGAGCGTCGCCGCAGCGTCAGGATACCGGCCCATTGCAAACTCGGTCGACGCCAAGAGCACCAAGTAGTGGGTAGGATAGTGTGGATCGAGCCGCATCGCTTCGCGAACTCGGTGCTCCGCCTCTCCCGCTTTGTCCGCCTTAAGCAACGCCATCGCCATAGCAAGGTGGCCGGTAGGATCATTGGGGTCCAGGGTGATAGCGCTCTTCGCTATAACGATCGGTTGATACAAATACATGTCCGTGGCATGGGCACCGATTTCGGCCGCAACCTGGTATGCAAGTGGGGTTGGGGATTTCAATGCCTCTTTGAGATACTCCCTGGCTTGCTCGACGGCCTGGAAGGAGTAACCCACGCCTTGAACTTGTTCATACCACAGGT
This sequence comes from Gammaproteobacteria bacterium, assembly GCA_029862885.1. Classification (GTDB taxonomy): domain Bacteria; phylum Pseudomonadota; class Gammaproteobacteria; order Arenicellales; family JAOTWM01; genus JAOTWM01. The sequence goes on along the minus strand of JAOTWM010000146.1, from coordinate 9,334 downwards.
TCGAGTAAATGCGCCAATACACCGCAGCGAGCGCCGCATAGGCCCGTGAGTAAAGAGGGTCCCGCTCCGTGGCCTGTTCAAGGTAAGCGATGGATTTCTTGAGTCCGTCCGGCGTTCCCCGTCGATAGTGTTCCCAACCCTGTAGAAAGGCATCGTAGGCTTGCGGGCTGTTTGTTTCGGATTGAGCCTGACTCGCCTGTTCCTCACCGCTGAGGTTGACCGCTAGCGCGGCGATGATCTCGCGGGTAACTTTATCCTGCAACGCGAAGACATTTTCGAGAGTACCGTCGTAGCGCTCCGCCCACAAATGACCGCCGGTCGTAGCGTCAGTTAATTGGGCATTGACCCGTACTTGGTCTCCGGCACGGCGAACGCTGCCTTCGAGTACATAACGCACCCCGAGCTCTTCAGCCACTTGCCCAACTTTCACCGCCTTGTCCTTATAGGTGAACACCGAATTACGGGCGATGACAAATAACCCGGACAGCTTGGATAGATCGGTAATCAGGTCCTCGGTCATACCATCGACGAAGTACTCCTGCTCCGCGTCACCGCTCATATTAGTAAATGGCAGCACGGCGATTGACGGCTTATCGGGCAAAGGAAATGCCATGCGTTCAACCGATGCAGGTTCCTCGCGCACTTCCCAAGGTTTGAACCACATCAGGGCGATACCCGTAATGACGATGACAACAGAAGTAAAAGCGATTCTCGTATTATGAGTTCTGCGAACAAGTGGGACTGGTTGTGGGATATCTGAACCCCGTTTCAAGCTTGCCGAGTAAACTCTAACCGGTTCCTCGAATCCCTTGACCTCGTTTTCACCGAGGTTCGCAAACTCGAACGGAAATCGACCCGGTATCGTCTCGTACGCAGCACCTTGAATTACCACGCCACCGGGTTCCGACAGTTGTTCTAAACGCTGTGCTAACACCACACCCGCGCCAGTTATAGTTTCATCGGCAATGACGACTTCGCCCATAGCAATACCCACTCGCACCTTGGGTTGGATGCTGTCTTTGAGTTGCGCTAAGTAATCACGCTGTTCGGCTTGAAAGGCTAAGGCTGCGGTAATTGCATCGGAGGCACGCTCAAACTCTGCTAGCAACGCATCGCCTCGAAGCTCACGCACAGAGCCGTGATATTTGGTGATGGTGTCGCCGAAACGCCGGAAGGTGCCTTGGATACGCTCGTGGGCTAACTGCTCGTCTTGCTGCACCAAGGCGGTTGATCCCACCACGTCCGCGTGCAGAATGACGGCCAGTTTCCCAGATCGGCGATGCTCCGCCATTGGTACCTCAAATGGATCAAAGACACGCAGAATGGTACTACACCTCAGACAGTGACCGAAGCGATCAATCATCAGGCCAAACGAGCAGACAGCCATCGGCCCGCGGTCCTACGACAGATTAGCTGATATAGTCCACCTGTTTGGATAAATCGCTGGCGAGGGATAGGCGCAGCGAGTATCTCGGTTCCTTTGTTTCAGGAAGACTTTGATACCGATGTGCGAGTCGTGAGAAATAACGAAATGTCGGCACAGTTACATTCAAAGAATGAAAAATAAAGCAACGATTCTCTATATTCCGCACGGTGGCGGTCCGCTGCCCTTGCTCAATGAAGCCGGCCATACCAGCATGAATAAATTTTTGCGCGGTTTTTCTGCGACGATCGCTAAGCCCGATGCCATTGTCGTGATAAGCGCGCACTGGGAGGAGCCAGTAATCGCGATAACCGGGGGACAGGCGCCACCGATGCTGTTCGATTACTACGGTTTTCCGCCTGAGACTTACCAGTACGAGTATCCTGCATCGGGAGCCCCTGAACTTGCTGAGCGCGCGGGTCAACTAATACAGCAAGCCGGAATCAATGTGCAGCTCGACCCACAACGAGGATTCGATCATGGGCTTTTCGTCCCTTTGTTATTGATGTACCCACAAGCCGATATTCCCTGCATCCAGATTTCGTTGTCGAGCAGCCTCGATCCAGCACTGCATGTGCGGATCGGCCAGGCACTGGCCGAATTGAAGAGTGAAAACCTGTTGGTCCTCGGCTCCGGCTTTTCGTTTCATAATATGAAGGTGTTGATGAGCAAGGTTGACGCTTTAACCGATGAAAAAAACAAGGCCTTCGAATTCTGGCTCGCAGAAACCTGTAGCGATACACAAATAACTGAAGCCGATCGCGAATCTCGACTGGTCCATTGGGAGCAGGCACCCCATGCGCGTTATTGTCATCCGCGTGAAGAGCATTTGTTGCCGTTGCAGGTCTGCTATGGAATAGGCCAGTCTGCCGCAAAGATGGTTTTTCAGGACAAGGTTGCCGGTTTTATCACCAGCGCGTATCAATGGTGAAGTTACGCGCTCTCGTTGACGGGTCGATCAAGGGATTTCACTTCAATCGTCGAACGGCAGCTAGTATTGAGGGAAAGCTCGCCACAGTAACTTAAACGTCGGTTTTTGGCAGATCTCCGCCTTTCACGACATCGGTTTTCTGGTCAAGTGATTGACTGCTTTTTCGGAGAAACCGGTCGCTGGAGTATGTTTGGAGCGCCAGGCCCAAAGCGACCCACGACAGACTCTCTATTGTCGCCTGATAATAAACTCGCCCCTTTTCCATTCTGAATTTAAACAGTAGATGCCGTTACTATTACCAGATTAATCCTGTACTTTTCTTTTGACATGGGTGTTACCTATGACATTCGTCTGTAATAGCTTCCCGACAGATATCCACGGCTGGGCAGAACTTCTGCCTGAACGCCAGATTTGTGAACCTTTAAATGGTGCCCACCGAGTGCCCTGGGTTGTGGTTGGAGCCGGATTGACAGGGCTGGCCTGTGCTCGAAGGTTGGGTGGGCTTCATCCCGATCAGGAAATATTATTGTTGGATGCGCGGCGCGTTGGACAGGGTGCTTCGGGACGCAATTCTGGTTTTGTCGTCGCCACAAGTCAGTTCCCAGGCGGGGTCGTCCCAAGTCAGATTGAAAATTACCGTCGGGTCAATCGCATTAACCAGGCAGGGCTGGATTTATTAAGCGTGCAAGTTTCAGAGAACGCAATTGATTGTCAATGGCGCCGGGAAGGCTTTTACCATACTGCCGCTGACCACTCGGCAATCAAAGAGTATGAACACTTTCTGCACTATCTGGATATCTTGGAGGTCGACCACAAACCGCTTGATAGAACTGCTTTACATAAACGACTAGGTACTAATCTTTATCAAGTTGGTATCCACATTGCCGACGGCGCCCTAGTACAGCCGGCTGCCCTGGTGCGCGGTCTCGCGGATACATTACCACCTAACGTCAGCCTTTATGAGCAAAGTCCGGCACTTAAGATCGAATACGGAAATCCTCTGACCCTCCACCTTGCTACTGCAGACGTGAAGACTGACAAACTCATTCTGGCGATGAATTATGAATCAGCCACACTGGGTTTCCTGCGTCCTTATATAACTGGCAGCACGTTAGCAGGCAGTTTCACACGGATTCTAGACAAACGGGAGCTAGCGAGCCTCGGCACTCTGACGGAATGGGGGGCTATCTCTCTCCACAGTGGCGGAGCAACCCTTCGCTTAACGAGAGATAATCGATTGAGTATTCGCAATACAGCGGAATACCATGGCTCAACCCTATTGTCTGATAGCGAGATGGCAAGTCGTCAGGCTATCCACAGAGCGGCATTCGATAAACGCTTTCCACAATTAGAGCACGTGCCGTTCGAGTATTCCTGGTCTGGCGTCGAGGGTATTTCTCGAAACGGTACAAATTTTTTTGGTCGGCAGCGCGAAAACATTTATCTTGCCGGTGGTTACAATGGTTCCGGCGTCAGCCGAGGGACCGCCTTTGGCACGGCCATCGCCGACTATGCCAGCGGAGAGCCATCGCAAACGGTTAGCGACTGCCTCACTTCAGCTCCAGGCGCTTGGATGCCCCCAAGGCCATTCCTAGATATCGCTGCATTTTTTATGGTTCGCTCACGTTTCAGTGGTGTTGGGTTGGACCGATAAAACAGCGACGCACCCCACGACCGAAATTAATTCTCCACTAATCCGTTTCAACATTGTGTGGAAGTGATAACAGGCATATGTCTGGAACCTATGAGCGTCTGAGATTGGTCGATCTTCGTCTGTCACGATATCATTTTCCCAGCTGTCTGACTGACTGCTTAGGCGGAACCGATCGGTGGAGTACGTCTGGAGCGATAAGCGCAAATCGACCCGTTGCGGTCACTCGATCGTAATCAATGACACAGAAGAAACATCTTAGAGCCATCGAGTAATGTCCGAACAAACGGATGAGTGCTTTCGATATTAATGGGTTATGCAAATAGAGCCGTGATTTGTAATCGAGCGTTACCCCCAAATCAACGAGAAGGAGTCTCAGGCTTCACTTTCTTGGTATACGATGTAATTATCGATGGGAAGCAATAGATAGGGATAACGACTTATGCCTGAGCGGTATTTCACAGCACAGCCATCGGCTGAGGAGATCGAGCAAAGAATCGCAGGATTCGGTGGTTGGTTCGAGGTCGATCTGGATGCTTTGTCGGCCAACCTCAAGGCTATCCGCGAGCGCACCGGCGCCGAGGTGATGCCAGTTGTAAAGAACAATGCCTACGGCCATGGGCTCAGGCCCATATGTTCAGCCCTGGTGTCCGATGGGGTCAAATGGCTGATGGTCGCCAAGCTTTCAGAGGCCCTGGCAATCACATCCTGGAGACTGCCATGCCATGTGCTCAACATGGATATGCTTTATACGGATGATCAGTTTCGCCAGGTGGTGGCGAGTGATGTTACCCAGGTGGTCTATACGCGGGATTTGGTGCAGCGCCTGAATAAAGCCGCCGTGGAGCTCGGGCGCCAGGTGGGCGTATTTGTCAAGGTGGACACAGGGTTGCACAGAGTTGGTGTTGCCCACAGCGATGCAATTAGCCTCATGAAGGAGATCGCCGCAATGCCGGCGATCGAGATCCGCGGCACCTTTACTACCCAGATGCAGGACGACGAGCAGGACCAGCTGATCTTCGATCGATTTCAGAGGGTGCTGGACCAGATGGCGAACGAAGGTATCGATCCGGGGTTTCGCAGCCTGGCCTCAAGCCACGGTATTTTCCATTATCCGCAAAGCTGGCTCGACATGGTTCGCCCTGCTATGGCGCTTTACGGTATCTATCCATGGACACCGGACAGAGACTGCGGTTTAGCGCTACGCCAGGTCCTGACTTTCAAAGCAAGGATCGAGGAGCTAAAGCCAGTAAAGAAGGGCGAGACAGTAACCTATTTTGGCAAGTACACTGCCACACGCGACATGGAGGTTGGAACACTCCACGTCGGTTTTTATGATGGCCTGCCGCGGGAAATGGCCAACAAGGGCACGGTCCTAATTGGTGGCCAATCCTGTCCTTCAATCGGCTCAGTGTCACTGAATCATTATCTATTCGACGCCACAGGCGTGGAGGCCGAGATTGGCAATGTGGTAGAGGTCATCGCGAGAGAAGGGCTGAACGACCTGGTGACCACGGCGGAAACCGCAGACTGGATGGTCTACAGTTTGCTTAATCACCTGAGCCCGTTCGTTCCGAGGGTCTATTATCGTGGCGAAGTGCCGGTGGCGCTGCATGAGATTGGTGTTTATCGCGGATCGAGAGGTTCGAAGAAACCATATCTCCACCAACAGATGAAGACCCTGGTCCACGCCGGTGACTTCTTGTTCAGATTGCGCACTAGATGGTGCGGGAGTTGTCGAGAGCCATACCAGAGCAGCGAAAGTTAGTGAAGGACTTTCCTAAGCAACGACTGCAGCCAACCGTAGCACCCAGGGTCCGCTCTTGGCAGATACTGTTGAAAAACTCCGGATTTTTTATACAGACAAAATTATTTTCGCTTTAGCCCATTTTCCAATCCGGATATACGGAGGGGATCATCCAATAAGTGATCTACTCTTACAGAGTCGCCGGTCAACTCTGGAGCGAAATTACAAGCGAGGTTCAGGTCATTTTGGTCTTCACTGGAAAAACACCCCTTCAATTTGTCGAATTTTTCAACACTATTGACCCTAACTAGACCTTCAACGCCACCCCTATCAACGTCCGATTCGAACAGCTTGACGAGAACATTCATGATGCCAATTGGGCTTAGTGCCCACTGCTACCGGAACCGGATGTTAGATCGCGAGAGCTGATCCACCCTGGTGCAGCCCATTAGTTTCATGTCGCGTTCGATTTCTTCGCGCATCAGCCCCAGTGCCCGCTCGACGCCGGGCTGGCCCGCTGTAGCCAGTGGAAAGAGATAATATCTTCCCAAGCCGACTGCCCGTGCCCCGAGCGACAGCGCCTTCAGCACATGGGTGCCGCGCTGCACCCCACCGTCCATGATCACGTCGATCCGGTCGCCGACTGCATCGACTATCTCAGCTAACTGGTCGAAGGGGGCTCGCGACCCATCGAGCTGCCGCCCGCCGTGGTTCGAGAGCACGATGCCGGTGCAGCCGATCTCTGCCGCGTGCCGCGCGTCCTCAACCGACATAATACCTTTGAGACAGAATTGTCCATCCCACAACTGCACCATCTCGGCTACGTCATCCCAATTCATCGACTGATCGAGCATCTCGGTCAGATAGCGACCGATCGACACCGCGCTACCGTCCAACTCGAGATGGGCGTCGAGTTGCGGCAGGCTGAACGATTCGTGGGTTATGTAGTTGATCCCCCACATTGGCCTCAGCGCGAACTGGAGCATACCGCCAAAGGTTAGCCGCATCGGGATAGAGAAACCCGTACGAAGATCCCGCTCGCGGTTTCCGCCGGTGATTGTATCCACGGTCAGCATCATGACCTCGATCCCGGCAACCTTAGCGCGCTCAATCATCGCATGGTTTAACCCGCGATCCTTGTGGAAATAGAATTGATACATCTGCGGCGTATCATGCTCCGCGCGCAACTCTTCGAGGCTTACGGTGCCGAGCGAGGAGACCCCGAACATTGTGCCGAATTTCGCTGCCGCGGCCGCGACCGCGCGTTCGCCCGCGTGGTGGAAAAGGCGTTGCAGCGCGGTCGGTGAGCAAAAGACCGGGATCGCGAGCTTCTGACCGAGAACGGTGACTGACATATCGACTTCGCTGACGCCACGCAGAACATTTGGCACAAGATCACAACAGTCGAAGCTTTCGGAATTCCGCCGGTGGGCGACCTCATCATCCGCCGCTCCGTCGATGTAATCGAAGATCGGTCTCGGCAGGCGTCGGCGAGCTAGCCGGCGGAAATCATGGAAATTGTGGCAATTCGTTAGTCTCATCTTCTGATTCCCTCCCGCCCCATACACATCAGGCGCGACCCGCGGCTATCTATTGCCGTAGCTGTTCGCGACCCAAACCCGCCGTTCGCACCTGATCATTCGAGCGTCCGCTCTCAGATCGCAAAGCGTAACATGCGCGTTTCTATATGGATAACTCTGGATGCGCTCATCCCTTCATCTGAGAAAGTACATCCTAAAGAGTCTTAATTGCTTCGGCCTCACCCTTCTTGGTCGGCTTGTGTCGGTCGATAAGCAGCGCCAGGCCTTCCCGGTCGCGATGAATGATGCGACCCTTATGCGCGAGATCGTCGTACAAACCCACGACCGCGTAGCTTCGAACGGGCTTGGCGAAGCCTTTGACGGTCAGGGCGACGCGCTCTTCGGCGAGCACCGTGTCCTTGACCAGCGAATAGGTCTCATGGCCCAAGAGGATGCCGCCCACCTCGGCGTGTGATTCGAGTCGGGCGGCGAAGTTCACCTCGCTGCCGTTTAAGGTGTAGTCCATTCGGTCTTCGCTGCCGAAGTTACCGACGGTGCAGAACCCGGTGTTGATCCCGATGCGGATCTGAAAGGGCTTCTCCAACCCACGGCCCAACCATTCGGACTGCAGCTCCTGCATACGCTGCTGCATGGCGATCGCCATGATCACACAAGCCCTCGCATCCTCTTTAACACCGCGACTTTCCGGGTCGCCGAAGAACGCGGTGATGCCGTCGCCAACGTATTTGTCGATCGTTGCCCCGTACTCGAGAGCGACCTTCGACATCTCGGTTAGATAATGATTCAAAACGTTGGTCAGCTCCTCGGGCTCCAGGCTGTCAGTGGTCCCTGTGAAATCGGCAATATCGGAGAAAAAGATCGTCAGCTTCGTGTGCTTGCTTACGATCTCAACATCTTGACGTCCGGTGAAGATTGAGTTGTACACCTGAGGCGCGAGGTACTCGGCGAGTTTTGTCGAAAGAGCTTCGAGAACCGCAGACTTCTCGGTGAGGTCCTCTTCCCGATGTTTGAGTTCCGTAATGTCCGAATAGACCGCCACAATACCGCCTTCCTCGGTCTGCCGCTCGCTAATCATCACCCATCGGTCGTTGTCTCGCCGCTGTATTCTTGGTTCGCCCGGGTTTCGGTGCTGGCGCAGACGTTCGGCAACCCATTCCTCCACACGCCCTTCCGCGTCCTTGATGTGGCCGCCTTCCGCGGCTCGCCGGACGATGCTCTCGAATGTTGTTCCGGTGGGCAGGTCCACTTCGAGGCCGTGGTAGAGCAGCTCGCGGTAACTCGAGTTGCAGGCTACTAGCCGATCCTCCGCGTCGATGCACGCGAAGCCTTCGGAGATGCTCTCGATCGCTTCGGCCAAACGCTGCTCACTACGTATGCAAGCTTGTTCCGCCCGCCTCAGCAGCGTGATGTCGTATACCCAGCAAATACGCTTGCCACCGACGAAGCTAATATGTCCGCCGCGGTAGGCCACCTGCACATACGAGATGAACAAGTGAAGAAGCTGCCCCTGTTTGGTCTTCCAGATCACCTCCTCGTTCAGCAGCTGGCCGCCTCGGTCCCGCAGCGCCTCAATGATCCGAGATCGCTGCTCGAGGTCGTGTCAGAACATACGGGTGTCAATGCGATCGATCTCCTCCGCCGTATACCCCAGGAGTTCCCGCAGGCGTGCGTTATGGAAGAGCAGACGGCCGTCCTCATCGACGATTACGAGGGCCGCCGGGCAGAATTCGAGCACCTCGCGGAACTGGCGCTCTTGCTCGGCGATCTGCGCCTCAGCTGAGCGGCCGCGTCCCACCGGACTCTCATCACGCGTGGCCGCATATGGCGTGTCAGCGCACATGCCAATTTCTTCCAAGCCACTGCTCTGAAATGAGCTTACCATTGCTGGCTGACCAATTTATAGAGACCAATTATACCCCCCGCTGATTGGCGACGTCGCTCCTTAGGAGGCAAAGTTTAAGCGACAGTATCGCGCTTACACGACGACGATCTGATTTACGCCGACGCACTGATGCGGTGAGCAACCGATTTCCCCAGGTCG
>JAOTWM010000665.1 GCA_029862885.1 Gammaproteobacteria bacterium | reverse complement strand
GGCCGCTTTGTAGGAATGGGCCCGGTTCATCAGGCCCTTGGCCGTCATGCTCGTCAGTACCCAGGTCAGCTCAGTTATCTCCGGGATATCGGATTGCCTGTAAAACGTCGCATGCTCCGTATCAAGACCCAGTGCCATCCATGCGGCCGCGATCTCCAGCGTCGACTTGCTGATCTGATCCGGGTCGCCGCTTTTCGCAAGCGCATGAAAGTCGGCAAGGAAATAGTAGTTCTTCTTTTGCGAATCTTTGCTCGCCGCTATCCCCGGACGAATCGCGCCGACGTAGTTCCCAATGTGCGGCGTTCCCGTCGTCGTAATCCCTGTAAGGTAAATCTCCTGCGTCATGCTTCAGTATCCCGCCGCCTGGCCGTCTTTGCGCACTTCGGACGCGCCATAATACACGCCTTGCTCCTCGTCCCACATGATCGCCTGGTATCCGCCAAAACTGCCGTCGCTCGAGCCAAGCCTATGCCCGAGCGATTTCAGCGCCTGGCGCGTCGCCGAGCCGAAAGTACTCTCCATATGGACGATGCCACCATCGGTCATCGTTGTACCGGTTGGTTCCGACGACCCCGTGTGATTAATACGTGCAGCATCCCCGGCTTCCTGCAGGTTCATGCCGAAATCGATCATGTTCACTATGACCTGCGCGTGCCCCTGGGGTTGCATCGCGCCACCCATTAAACCAAAACTAATCAACGGTTTACCGTCCTTCATCACGAATGCCGGGATGATCGTGTGGAACGGGCGCTTGCCACCTGCAACGACGTTTGCGTGGCCCTCTTCAAGCGCAAAAAGCTCCGCCCGATCCTGCAGGACGAAGCCGAGCTCTCCCGGCGTCATTCCGGATCCCATGCCACGGTAGTTGCTCTGAATCAGCGACACCATGTTGCCGTCCTTGTCGGCGACCGTCAGGTAGATCGTGTCACCGTCGTCGAGCGCCGCGTCTCCGGCCGGCAATCGTTTCGAAGCCTGTGTCGGTGAAATAAGCTTGCGACGGTCATTGGCATATTCTTTCGAAATCAGTCGCGCGACCGGCACATCGACAAAGTCCATGTCCGCGTAGTAGCGGGCGCGATCTTCGAACGCGAGCTTCTTCGCTTCAACCAGCGTGTGCAAATACTCGGCACTGCCGAAGCCCATCGCTGCAATGTCATAGCCCTCGAGTATATTCAGAATCTGCAGCGCGGCGATGCCCTGACCGTTCGGCGGCAGCTCGTAAACGTCCCAGCCACGGTAATTGGTCGAAACCGGCGCAACCCATTCCGACTTATGCGCCGCCAGGTCATCGTAGCTCAGCAAGCCGCCCTGCTCTGCCATGTAGGCGTCGATTTTCCTCGCAATATCGCCTTTGTAGAATTCGTCTCTGCCTTTCGTGGCAATGGCTTCGTAGGTCTTCGCTAATCGCGGGTTTCGGAACATCTCGCCTTTTTGCGGCATGCTCCCATCGGGCATGTAGGTTTCCGCGAATCCCGGGTATTGCCCGATACGCGCAACGCTTCGCGACAGGTAGTACGCAATGACTTCTGACACGGGAAAACCTTCACGCGCATAGCGGATAGCCGGCGCCAGGATGTCAGCCATCGGCAGGCGTCCATAACGTCCATGCAGTTCAAACCAGCCGTCCACGGCACCTGGCACACTCACCGGTAACGGGCCGTACGGCGGGATTTTATCGATGCCGCGATTCCGGAAATACTCGAGCGTCATCGCTTTAGGCGCTCGTCCCGATGCGTTCAATCCCGTGAGCTCTTTTGTTTCTGCATCCCAGACGATCGCAAAAAGATCACCGCCAATCCCGCATCCCGTTGGCTCCATGAGACCCAGTGCCGCGTTGGCCGCGATGGCCGCATCAACCGCGCTGCCGCCCGCTTTCAAAATATCGATCGCAATCTGTGTCGCAAGCGGCTGACTGGTTGCCGCCATGCCATGCGGCGCTATAACCTCCGAGCGAGAGGCAAGCGCACGGCCCGTAACCCGATCGTATCCGGGCTCAGATGCCAACGCGGGTATCCCGTAAACCAACAGTGCAATGCATATCGACCATGAAACTCGTTTCATCCTGTACTCCGTTCCGCGCCGACGGCGGCCCCGCTTGCCGGCGGGCACCATGATGGCACTCGCCGACGGCGCCAGCAACAGGGTATGATCTTCCCCATGAACAGCGACTATACCGACAAAAATCCTTCACTCGGCGCTTTATACGCAGGCCATCTCGAGACCATAACGGCACGGCACGATCACGCCCTGGAGCAGGCGGGCGCAAGCCATGTGATTATTTATTCGGGTAATCCGAAAGTCGCATTCCTGGACGATAACTACTACCCGTTCAAGGCCAATCCGCATTTCGTCGGTTGGGCGCCGCTTACGAACCTGCCGTTCTCCTACATTGTCTACACG
>JAOTWM010000664.1 GCA_029862885.1 Gammaproteobacteria bacterium | reverse complement strand
GACCGGTATGCAAACCGGCCGTTCCGTTTCTCGTGGTCGTTTTCGAAATTAGGTGCGCAATTGGCCCAGTGCTGATGGCGCGCGATCGACCAGGGCGCGGCCGGAGCGGAGCAGCGATCCGGCGATCGACAACAGCGAAGCGCGCCGGCACACGGAACATTGGTACCATTCCTGGCGGCTGGTGGGACCCGATTCGGATCGAGTGCGGAGCATTACGGAATCACAATGACGACAATGCATAACCTTCCTCCCCGGTTGATCGATTTACAGTAGCTCACAGACGGGCAGTATGCTACTGCCGCGAGTCGCCCCGGTCAACAAGATATTGCGATATTGTTCGTCTGAATATGCAATATCTTGTATTATCGCAATATCGCGCTGGGAGTGCTCGCGGGCTCGCTTGAAAGCCCTGAAAGCGCCAAGTACCATCGCGCTTATTCCCAACCCCGGACCGGATACCTGACGTTATGTTTACTGGAAGTTTGGTGGCGCTGGTGACGCCGATGGATGCCGACGGCGCATTGGATTTCGTCGCGCTGGAGCGCCTTATCGAGTTCCATATTGAACAGGGAACGGATGGTATCGTGTCGGTGGGCACCACCGGCGAGTCCGCCACACTGAGCCATAACGAGCATGAGCAGGTGGTAATGCGGACCATCAAGTACGCCCGCGGCCGGTTGCCCGTAATTGCGGGCACGGGCGCCAATTCCACTTCGGAAGCGATTTCATTGACCAAGGCCGCCCACCAAGCAGGCGCAGATGCGTGCTTGCTGGTGGTTCCGTACTATAACAAGCCTCCGCAACGTGGGCTTTACGAGCACTTTAAAGCCATCGCTGCGGCTGTACCGGTGCCACAAATTCTGTATAACGTGCCGGGCCGTACCGCATGCGATATGGATAACGACACCGTCGAGCAGTTGTCGTCGATCTCCAATATTATCGGCATTAAAGACGCCACTGCCGACATTGCGCGCGGCCGTGATTTGATAAAACGTTGCGGCGCAAATTTTGCGGTTTATTCCGGCGAAGATCACACGTCGAAGGATCTGATGTTGGCGGGCGGCAAAGGCACGATCTCGGTGACCGCCAACGTGGCACCGCAGTTGATGCACGAAATGAGCGCCGCTGCAGTGTGTGGCGCGACCTCGCTGGCGGATGAAGCCGACGCGCAGTTGCGGGCGTTGCATAAAGGGTTGTTTGTGGAAGCCAATCCGATTCCGTCGAAGTGGGCGCTGCACCGAATGGGATTGATCGACCGTGGGATACGCCTACCGCTGGTTTGGTTGGACGCGAGGTTTGAGCAAACGGTGCTGGACGCGATGCGTGCGGCCGGCATCTTCAAGCCGTAGCTGGTCGTAATCAAAACGGTTTCGACCGTTAACTGAATCGTTATAACTTTCTACTCTATAGATATGGTGCGATGAAAAAGGGCGAACTACTTTATTCGGGCAAAGCCAAATCCGTTTTTCTCACTGACGATCCGGGGCAGTTGATCTTGTATTTCCGTAACGACACCTCGGCATTTGACGGCGAGAAAGTCGAGCAGCTCAATCGTAAGGGCATGGTAAACAATAAATTCAACGCATTTATTATGGAGCGGTTGGCCGCGGCCGGTGTGGCCACTCATTTCGAGGCCTTGCTTTCAGAAACCGAATCGATCGTCAAACGATTGGATATGATTCCGGTGGAATGCGTGGTCAGAAATATTGCCGCGGGTTCGATTTGTAAACGTTTAGGTGTTGAGGAAGGAATCGATCTCGAAGTGCCGACATTTGAATTTTTTCTCAAGAACGATGCGCTGCATGACCCGATGATCAACGAATATCATATTCGTTCCTTCGGCTGGGCCGGCGCTGATGAGGTCGAGATCATGAAATCCCGTACCTTTGAAGTTAACGAAATACTTAAGGCGTTGTTTCGCGAGGCCGGAATCCTGCTGGTGGATTTCAAGCTGGAATTCGGTCGCTATGGCGATGCGATCCTGTTGGGCGATGAATTCACCCCCGATGGGTGTCGTTTGTGGGATGCAAAGACGCGAGAGAAGCTCGACAAAGACCGTTTCCGTCGCAACTTGGGTCGAGTCGTCGAATCCTACGAAGCCGTCGCGTTGCGGTTGGGCCTCGATGTCGATCTACCGGTGACTAGCGCCGCGGCGCAGTGACGGCGGCCCCGACTGCGACCGCGTACGAATTTCGATACTTGCCGCCTTCGCCACCGTCGTCGATCCTGGCGCTGCGTGGCGGTGCTGCGCTGTCGGTATTCCGACTCGATAAAGTTCGTGACACACTCGAGGCGCAGAGTGGACGGCGCCTGACGCTGGATGCGGAGTACTGGCATTTCGTCGATATCCGCGCAGAATTCAATGAATCCGAGCAAGCGCTATTGCAGGCCCTGCTCAATT
>JAOTWM010000145.1 GCA_029862885.1 Gammaproteobacteria bacterium | reverse complement strand
CGGTCGGCCTTGACCCGTTGACCCACCCCTTCTCGGTAATGCACCAAGCGATACGGATCTATCAGATACACCTGATGCCCTCGAGCATGAGCGGCTTGAGCCACCGTCAGGTGATATTGGTTGGTCGGCTCGATAGATAAACGCACGGGAACTGCCCACCGCCCTAACCACTGCTCGATCGCTTCGCGTTCATTGGCGACTGAATAGGCCTCGTTCGTGCCCAACTCGAACACATCCCACTTATCCTTCGAGACATCCACTCCCACTATGTTTTCTCTCACCCGTTGTGCCATGATCGTCTCCGTTGCCGTATGAACATGCCGGGAACTCACCAGGCGCAACCTTGGCACGACATCGGCCGGGCTAACGGCTAGATTCTTCATCGGCGCTCAGCGGTCAGCGGTGGGGACGAAATCTATACTAGTCGGTGCTCAGTTAGGCCCGAAGGAAGAATCAAGTCCCTCCCACCCCGGCGCCCTCCATCTTGACGATTTCGGACACCACTGAACATACAAGGACGAATAAAGCGCATGCTGTCTGATAGAAATGCGTCGATCAATCGACACAGTTGCGTGAAATTCACTGATGCGTGTTCGGAAACTATTCGACAGGTGGTGAAATCAGCCCATTGCTGATGAGAGCGGATTGAATTTTGTGTTTCGTTACAATGTTGCACGAAGGACTTGGTACGATGTTCAGAAGATCATCGCGTCAATGCGTTGGCTTGCGTGGGTTCCCTTTTCACAACTCACATCAAGTTGTGGGTGTCGATTATTACTTGTCCGTGGGGCTCAGAGTTTCCCTAATCACTATGTGTGAGCAAGCTTTGCACGAGCGTTTTCCAGCAAAGCCTGTTCGAATGTTTCGTTGTCGGGGTATCTCTCGCCGAAAGTCGTTTCCCAGAATTTTGATTCCTCCATGCAGAGGTAGAAAAACACCTTGCCGTGCCAAGTCGAAAAGGCCCGGTAAGCATGGCCAAACAACGCTTCCTTGATGTGGTCCGGGTAGGTCATCTTACCTTCCGGGTTCGGTGACATCGGCATTTGGTGGATCTTGGTCTTGATGCCGCTGGTCCGGATTTTGCGAATGATGGGTTTTGGAAACGTCAGGGCCCCGAACGAAACGAAGGTCACTTCATCGTGATCGAAGTTCTCCGTTACTCTCTCGATCAACGACGAGTAGCCGCCTCCCCAACCCTCGTAGTACACCATGGGATGTAGGTGGAAAGCTAACCTAATACCCTTGTCCGAGACCCGCCTCGCAGCACTCAATCTTTGCGAAAGGCTCGCGGTAAGATGTTCTTCATTTTGAACGACTGCGTCCGGATTCAAGGACCAGGAACAGATGACGTTGGCCGGCACATCCGATCGTAGAAAGTGATCGATGTTTCGTGATTTGGTTTTGAATTCGAGCACGGCGTTGGGCCACTTCCTTGCGAACCGAAACATATCGTCGAGGATACCGTTCTTGTTCCCCCACATCAGGGCATCGGAGGACTGCCCGGTGCCGATGTGGTATCCCTTTTCCGGATCGAGTTCTATGGCATCCAACTTTTCTCCGAAATTTTCATCGAACAAAATGTTGTCACTGGTATACATCGTCTGAATGCTGCAGTAACTGCAGCCGAAACCGCAGTTCTTCACGGCGTCAATGGTGCGCAGATTGCAGCAGAGCGTCTTCTCCGACTGAACCGGACACATCCCCAAAATGCTTCCTTTTCGAACGTCCGTGCAGATTTTTGCCTTCTTTGCCTGGTATGGCGGGCCGGTATTGTCCCCTGTGCCGTACTTGGTTTTTGCTTCCACCAGTATTTTCAGCAGCTTTTCCTGCCTGTCAAAAGCCCATTTTTTGAATTCCCTGCCGCGTAAATTGCTTTCTTTTCTCCACTGTATCCAACTGGCGCTAAGGGATTTCTCATCCCACATGTTCAGATCAATACTGGACTCAACGAAGTTTGCCAGTTCCCGTAGGGTGAAGCGGTTATCGAACGCTATTGTGCGAACAATTTCTCGCTCGCGCCCACCCAGATTTTGGAAAAGAGTTTGGGCCTGGATTTTCTCGAACTTATCTGGGTACGGTTCCCTCACTCTCATCTCCGGAGGTTTGTTCGTCCATTATTGGTCGGATCGATCAACATGTAATGGATGTTGAGTTTACTAATAATCACTTAGCCTTGCATGAATCAAGGAGTGTAGGAGTGCATAAGAAGGGTGGTCGATTCAGATCACCGATTGCGCCCTCATCCATAACAGCCACAGCCTGCCATGTAGTAGAAGTCTATTCTAGTTATTCTGGGACACCCATCATTTGACGACAAGAATAGACACGGTATTTCAATAAGTTAGTTTTACTCTGAATTATGAGTGTCCATGATCGCGTACAAGAATCGGCGGACCACTACAGAGGCGGTAGGTTGCGCTCAGTTAGATTGAGGGAAATCGGCCTGAAATCCTTGCCCAGTAACGCTTTCAGGCCGATTGGCCGGTTCTAGCCGGGCTGTGGCGTGCATCGAATAAGCGGGAATTTCGTGCATCCAAAAACTCTTTCCTTCAATCGTTTCCGAACTGATCGTGTCGGTTCCGTGGCATATAGATTGACCTCGATCATGTCTGGCGTTTTATTCGCCAAGATTGGCGATTTTTGCCATAGCCCGAGTCATTCCCTACTGCTAGCGTCGGGCAGGGCATAAATATTGGCCCAATAGGGTTAATTAGAAGAGGGTGTGCGGTTTTTTCTTAAAAATGTGGGTGAGTTCAAGATCAGAATTTCAGGACCAATAATGAGGAGAGCTAACATGAAACCTAATGTAAATTGGCGGCTACTAGTCCTCATCGTCGGGGCGCTAGGACTCTTCAGTTCCTCTGCGCTAGCGGCGACGGGGGTGGACGCTGAAACGTCCGCGGCGGCCGTCGCCGCCAGCCCCGCCGGCGGTAAAGCACAGGGCCCAAAAGAGAAGGGCCCCAAAAAGCAGGGGCCGTTCGTGAGGGTCTCCGGTGTGGTGACCAACAGCTTGACGGTCGATGGTATCGCCGGGGCGCAAGTGAGCTTCACCGCCGGTGAGACCACCTTCAGCGCGGTGACCGACGCCGAAGGCACGTATTCGGAGAAGCTTCCCGTTAGCGTCAGCGGCCCGTACACAATCAGCTTCGAGGCACAGGACTACAACTCCCAGTCCACGGATGTGGTGCTGGTGAAAGGCAACCCGGTGACCTTGAACGTGGAGCTGGAACCGATTGCGCCGGTGATCGTGGCGGCGACCATCAGCGGGGATTCGGCACCGGGCGCCACCCTAACAGCGATGGGGACTTACAAGATCATGGACGGCTCGACGTTCGTGAGTTCAGGATGGACGCAAACCGAGAGTGTGGAGGTGGTCATCGTCGATCCGGGCGCGGACACTACTGACGTCACCCTGCCCGGCGCGGGCGCGTTCAAGGCCGAACTCATTCACCTGCTCACAGAGCCGCCAATCACCGAAGACGAGCTGCCGCCGAATGTGGAGCCGCCCTCCGGCGAGTTCGTGGGTGGCCTGCAGGACCGCTTCCAGGTCGTAGGCATCAATCACTTTGCCCTCGAGCGGGCGGGACATGTCGCTCTACTGTTTTCGGTGCAAACTACCTCGGGACTTTGGACCGCTGAGGTCGACATTCACGCGGCGCTCGACTGGCGCGTCAACCCCGGCCTGCGCAACGTGCCGATCAACCTTCCGGTATTGCTGCACGGCAAGGAGCAGAGTTCATACAACTGGACGCTGATGAGCGGACCTTCCGCGCCCGCCCTCGTGGATGCGGATACGCAGAACCCCGAGTTCATCCCCGATACCGCGGGCACGTACGCGGTCATGGAGACCATGTCCGGCGAAACGCTCGAGATCCACGCCGGCACCTGGCGCGGCGTCATTGTCGGGCAGGACGCGGACGGACTGCCGGTATCGGACGCCGCCTGCACCGGATGTCACAGCGGCGATTTCGCGCCGGACAACTTCACCCCTTGGTCAATGACCGGGCATGCGGAGCGGTTCACCACCCAACTGAACGGCGCCTTTTATTCCCCGTCGTGTTTTGGCTGCCACACGGTCGGTTTTGACCTCGGCGATGGCGCTGTCAACGACGGGTTCGACGATGTCGGCGATTACGATGGTTTCCTCACGTCGGGCCTGTTGGGTCCGAACGACCCGGTGGCGTGTCCGGACGGCGATTGGCAGTGCATGCTCGACGACTTTCCCGCTAACGCCCAGCGCGCCAACATCCAGTGCGAGAACTGCCACGGACCGCAGAATGGGCCGCTTGGTGCGTTCAGCACCGCGCATGGAGGCGGAGTTCTCCAGCCGGACGAAGCGCGGGTCGGCCTGTCTTCGGATGTGTGTGCCACGTGTCACGGCGAGCCGCTGCGTCACGCGCGCTTCCAGCAGTGGCAACTCAGCCGTCATTCCGACTACGAGGTGGCGATCGACGAGGGTGACAGCGGCAACTGCTCGCGCTGCCACACGGCGAACGGCTTCCTGACCTGGCTGCCGGTGCTGAGCGGCGACGTCGCAGGTGACGCAACCGCCAGCATCTTCTCCTGCAACGACACTACGCTTCTGTGCGAAGGTGGACCCAATGATGGGGCGTCCTGCGGAGATCCAGGAGATCCCGGAGAAGCCGATGGCGCTCTCTGCGCGTGGGAACCGGACGAGCGGCATCCGCAGACCTGTGTCACCTGTCACGACCCGCACATGGCGGGCACCACCAGCGGCAACGACACCAATGCCAACACCCGTATCAGCGGCGACACCCCGTTGCTCGTGGCGGGGTTCCAGGCCTTTGGGGTCGGCAAGGGTGCGATGTGCATGACCTGCCACAACACGCGTCGGGGTCTGCGCAACGACTCGGTCGACTGGGCGACGGTCACGGACAAGGATCGAGGACCCCACGGCGGCGTGCAGGCCGATCTGATCATGGGTCAGAACGCCTACTTCGTCGAAGTCGGCAATCGTGGCAATCACTCGTTCATCTCCGACACCTGTGTGAACTGCCACATGAAACAGACGGATCCGCCGGAGCTGCTGGCTTACAATGCGGGCGGCGCCAACCACACCTTCTTCGCGAGCAGGGGGGTGTGCATCGAGTGCCACGAGAGCGGAGAACCCAACGCGGACGGTGTCCAGGCGGCAGTGGGTGGACCGCTGCATGCACTGGAAGGGCTGATCGTCGACTTCTACGCCGATCTCATCAATGATCTGCTTGCCGGCGGCAGCACACTCATGCTGGGCGATAGTGGAGGTGGAACGGCAATAACCAGTGCGGCTCAGATCCAGGGGATCCATTTGAGCGAGTTTCGCGGTCGCCAGGCCCTGACCTTCGACCTCGACAGCGCCACCGATGTCGGGCCGTCCCGGTTGACCCGAATCGATATCAATGGCGGCCCGGCTGCCGGTACCGATTTGTTTGACCAGACTAACGAAACGGTGCTGAAGTCGACTTGGAACTACCTGCTGGTCCACACGGACAGGAGCGGGGGCGTGCACAATCCTGCGTTCTCGTCTCTCGTATTGGAACGAGCCATCGCTGAGATGGAGGGTTTATAGTTATAGCCGGTAATTTCCTCAGTGCTCGAGATACGGCACACGTCAGCTCGAAGCGAGGATAAAGACGGTTGTTAAGTGTAGTTGGGGCACCGCGCGCAAAGCGCGGTGCCCCTTTTTTATAATGGGAGTGAAGACCTTGTGACTGCCGGCCCCAGCGGACCGAGGCATGGCACATAGCCGCTTGAAACAAGAATTGAAGTGAGAGAATCCACTGGCCGGGGGAACGCTCCCCCCGGCCTTCGTTATTGGCATCGGCGGGATAGGCTTGTCCTGCAACGCGTCGAGTGAGGGTTGATCACCCCTCCGGAGCGCCCGGTATCGAAGCCGCCCGTTTCCGCAACTTGAGCTTGTCCCTCATGCGGCGAATGCGCACGAGGAAGAAGTTCACGAATCAAATTGACTGTGTGACTCGAGTCACACTCTGGTAGACCTGCACATTTGGAAGGCGGGATAATGCGGTGAGCCGCTGTTAAGATTAGGCGAATGCCGCCGTGGATACCGTGTCATGCCGTCTCTCGGTCCCTTTACTACGTTTCTACCGCACACCCTCCGCGCCAAGATGATCCTCGGTGTCATACTACCGCTCGGGGTTATTCTGGCGAGCTTAGTCGTGGTAGAGCATAAACGCCACCAAGCGGCAGCCTTGAAGCACTTGTCCTTACTCGCTTCGCATTCCGCCGACTTGATTAAGCACGAATTCCGTCACGAAATGCTAGAGGGTGACTTCACCAGGATTCAGGAGTCGCTGGACACGATTGCGGAAAGTAACGGCTTCCGGATCATCTACTTCTTGAACCCAGCAGGACAAGTCGTCTTTGCGCCCCGCGGCAAGCACAAGCCAATTCAACTGAAAAATACCCAACCTGGTTGCCAGCCCTGCCATCGCCTACCACCTGAGGACAGGCCAAAAAGCGCAGTGGTCACAACTGATGACGGGGAGCGCGTGTTTCGAACGATGCTGCCGATCGAGAACGGTCCAGCATGTGCACGGTGTCACGATTCAGAGCAGCGATTGCTCGGAGAGCTGCTCACCGACATCTCCATGGCGCCGCTGGAAGCGCCATTGGCCGCCAGTTTCCGCATCAATCTGTTATGGTCGGCCGGCATGATTCTCATCGTGATGTTGAGTATTACCTTTGCCATGAATAAATTGGTGATCCATCGCCTCGAGGGCGCTGTGCAGACCCTAAAACGCTTTGCCCAGGGCGAGCGTGGGGTGCGGCTGCAACTCCAAGGGCCGGACGAGATCGCCCAGTTGGGCACAGCTTTCGACGAGATGGCACAGAGCATTGAATTCCAGGATAAAACCAACCGTGCACTTGCCAAAGATTTGCAGCGGCAGTCGGAGCGGCGGCGCGAACTGCTCAAGAAGGTGATCACGGCTCAGGAAGAAGAACGTACAAGGGTGGCGCGCGACTTGCACGATGAGCTCGGTCAAGGCCTAGCGAGCATTACGCTCGGTTTGACCAATTTCGAAATCCTGCTGGCGAGTGAACCCAAGGAGGCGAAGGCTCAGATCCGTAAGGTACGCAGTCAAGTCACCGATATGATCGACCAGATGCACGACATAATCATGGACCTTCGCCCATCGGCTTTGGATCACCTTGGCCTGGAACCAGCGCTGCGTACTTATGGGGAACCCATGCTGGAAGAAGTCGGGGTGAAATTGGACGTGACGAGCGAACTTAAATTCCGTTTACCCGTGGAGATCGAAATTGCCGTCTTTCGAACGTTTCAGGAAGCATTAACCAATATCGTGCGGCATGCACGGGCGCAGCGGGCAACAATACGCCTGGCGATGAGGGACGGGTTGTTCGAGGGAGAAGTGGCCGACGACGGCCAGGGATTCGAGATCGACCAGGTCGATCCGATGAATTCTGGTGGTAAGGGGTTTGGATTACTCGGTATGAATGAGCGGGTCGCTTTGTGCGGCGGCGAGCTGAAAATATTGTCCAAACCCGGGTCCGGTACCCGGATTCAGGTTTGCATACCCATACCGGATGCAACTCGTGACTGAAAAGATTCGTGTGCTCATTGCCGATGACCACGCCATGTTCCGCGAGGGCGTACGATTACTTTTGAAGGGCGAGCCTGATCTCGAAGTGGTCGGCGACGTCGCGAATGGTAACGAAATTATTGTTGTGGCTGAGGCTGTAAAACCTCATGTGGTTTTGATGGACATCTCTATGCCCGGAATGAACGGACTGGAGGCGACAAAGTTGCTGAAGAACCGACTTCCTGACACTCACGTGTTGGTATTAACCATGCACCACTCGGAAGAGTACTTCATTGAGATGCTCAAGCTGGGTGCCTCCGGTTATGTGTTGAAGGCATCGGACACGGAACAACTCGTCGACGCGATACGCGAGGTGGCCCGAGGTGGGATTTTCGTGCACCCGGACATGGCCAGTGAAGTACTGCAAGACTATGCGAGGCGCTTGCGGTCTGAGAGAGAGTTCGGCCGTACGCCACCCTCGCATCGCGAGAAGCAGATCCTGGGTCTTCTGGCGGAAGGGTATAGCAATAAAGAGATAGCAGGCCGTCTACACGTAAGTCCCAGCACAATACACAGCCATCGCACGAATCTGATGCGAAAGTTGGATATCAAGACTCAGCACGAACTAATACGATATGCCCGCCGGTACAGCCCATTGGATGAAGTCTAAATAGTCGGCCCTGAAGAATATCTAAGTTATTAATACTAAACAGGAATAGGACGATTTAGAGAGTGTATTTCGACCAACGTTGTTAAGATAAAGCGCTGTTTCTGGTCGAAGCCGAGGTGTTTTATGCTGAGTATAGGAAGAATAAACACCCTTTTTGAGCAGGTCCATCAGTAGTTTGCCGCCAGCGATAGGACCCATCGCCGTCCGATCGCTCTGAGGGTACCCTGAAATCCCACTCCAGTGCCCAATATCCACCCATTATTTTCCTGATATACGCCCCTCTGCTGGCCCGCCCGACCTTCGGGCAGAAGGGTGTGCGTTGGGATTTCAGCTTTGTCCCTCAGGTGATCGAGGATCTTCTTAACCACCTGAGGGTCATCGCCTGTATCGAAGACTCCGTCGTTATCAAACAGATTCTGCACCATCTGGACAACCGGGCTGAATCGCCGCAACCCGCGTCTCATCCGGTCCGCGCACCGCCGCTACACCCCGAACTGGATCGACCTTGATGACTGCTCAACCGCACCGAAGCGATGCCAAATGAGTCATCGAGCGGCCGCCGTCGTGCCCATCGGCGACCAACCCCTAACCAACACGCTCTCACACCCGCAAAAATCAGTGTCCGTAAGCCGCGAACCTAAACTCTACCCGCTATAACCCTGGCACCCTGATCAGCGCGCCGCCCGTCAGCACATTGCTGGCGAATGGCATATTATCCGTTGCCGAACGACTCGCCAGCTACGGTGATATTTGTGACAGCGGCGGAGATAGCCCGGCCACCACCAAACCGGACTCCGGAGCAGCGGGCGAATGACAGTAGTCAAAACCAACAGTTGCCAGGTTCCGGGCACGCCAAAGCAAATATCACGCGACTGTATTGTCTGATTGATAGGTTTCTATCAGATAACGTATGCTTTGTACTTCCTTGTACTCCCGTGTAACCGTAGCGCAGCCACCCGACGGTCAGGTTCTACATCGGGCAGAACCTTAGGAACGTCTCAGGATTAGTGACGAGGCACACTAGCCTAATGTTGGCTTCATATAAAAGGCTCTTTGAGCCGGTGCAACTGCGCCACAAGACCCTGCGTAACAGGATTGTATTCGGTGCGCATACGGCGAACATGTCGCGGAACGGACTGCCCACAGATCAGCATGTGGCGTACTATCGCGAACGCGCGATGGGCGGAGCGGCCATGCTTGTAATCGAACCGGTACCTGTCCATGGCGCAGCGGTACTGACCCGGGGGAATTTCCGCCACAGCGATGATTCGGTGATCCCGCATTTTCGCCGGATTACCGATGTCTGCCATGAAGAAGGTGCTGTCATCCTGCAACAGTTGTACCACGTCGGCCAGCACGGGGATGCCGATAATTCGTGGCATGCCAACTGGTCTCCCTCGGGTTTGCCCAGCTACCATGATTCTGACGGTAGTCATGCCATGACCGAATTGGAAATCGAGGCCACGATCGATGGTTTCGTCCAGGCATCGAGACGTTGCCAAGCAGCAGGATTCGACGGCGTAGAGGTGTGGGCCGCGTACCATGGCATGCTTGATCAATTCTGGACACCTTGGTCCAACCGGCGTGCCGATTGTTGGGGGGGCTCCCTTGAGAACCGTACCCGGTTTTCACGCGAGGTCATGACACGTATCCGGCGGCAATGCGGTGATGATTTTATCGTTGGGCTTGCCATCAATGACGAGCCGGATGTTGAAGTAGCGCTACAACGTGAGGCCTTGGCGGAAATTATCGAACGGCACGACCGCGAAGAATTGATGGACTACGTTACCTGTGGCACGGGTGGGTATTTCGATTTCTACAAGTTGATGCCGACTTTTCTCTATCCGGAGAGATTGGGTGTTGAACTGGCCAGGGATTTAAAGGGTGTTGTTCGGCATGCACTTGTGACTGTAGAGAGCCATATTCGAACACCGGATAATGCGGAGGGCGTCTTGGCGGCGGAGGAGGCGGACTTGGTCTCCATTGTTCGCGGTCAAATCGCGGATCCCCATCTGGCGAATAAGGCAAGAAAGGGGCAACCTGAAAGAATCCGCGGCTGCCTGTCTTGTAATCAGATGTGCTGGGGCCGACGATCCCGCGACTATTGGATCTCCTGCGTGGTAAATCCGTCAGCCGGACGTGAGCACGAATGGAATGGGGATCGTTTTACACGCAGTGAAACGCCGGTATCCGTGTTGGTGGTCGGTGGTGGCCCCGCAGGCTTGGAAGTGGCTCGTGTGGCCGCTGAGCGGGGGCATACGGTCAGGCTCGTTGAGGCAGGCAACCGATTGGGTGGCCAGTTCTACCTGGCGGGATTGCAACCGAGGCGCGCACAGATACTGGATCTCATCGAATGGTACGGGGGGGAGTTGGATCGCCTGGGGGTTCGTGTCGATTTCCATACGCCCATGGATGAAGACGATATTCGGGAGTGTGCAGCCGATGTCGTTGTTTTGGCTACCGGGT
>JAOTWM010000663.1 GCA_029862885.1 Gammaproteobacteria bacterium | reverse complement strand
TGCGTCGTAGCGTATTGGACGAGCAACAACGTGAGGCCGACGCAGCCGCGGAGGCAGAAACCGAAGCCAAGATAGCCGCACAACAGGCCGCGGAAGCCGCGGCCGTACCACCGCCCGCGATTGAAAAAGCGGTAGTCGAAGATGCGGTGGCCAAATCCGATGGAGCGCTCGAAGCGGTTGTCGATCCGGAATCCACGGCTGTTGAAATAGCGGTGGAAGCGGATGCGGCAGCGGTGGAATCCGAGGTGCCAGTCGAGCCGACTGCATTGGAGCACCCCACAGAGCCGGTTGTCGAGGCGGCTGAGACCACTGTACCGGTTGCACCGAAGGAACCCACCAAACCTGAGACCGATCGAAGCGACCGTGACGGTCGGGGCAAACGGCGCCGCGATGAACTGCACGTAGCGGCCGGCAAAAAGGGACGCCGCAAGGCGCGCCCAGCGCGCAGGCCACACAAGGTTCAGACGTCCACCACGAGCCAGCATGCGTTCGAGAAGCCGACTGCCCCCGTCGTTCGCGAGGTGTCGATCCCCGAAACCATTTCCGTTGCTGAATTAGCCCAAGCGGTTTCAGTGAAAGCCGCGGAAGTCATCAAAGTGCTGATGCAAATGGGCACTATGGTGACGATTAATCAGGTTTTGGATCAGGACACTGCGACGCTGGTGGTGGAGGAGATGGGTCATACTGCGGTCGCCACGGCCGCGGAGGATCCGGAAACATTGATGTTCGACGCTCAGGCCGTCGATGCCGATGCTGAGGTGGTACCAAGACCGCCCGTGGTTACGGTGATGGGGCATGTCGATCATGGCAAAACCTCATTGCTCGACCATATTCGTAAGGCTAAGGTGGCGGCCGGGGAGGCCGGTGGTATCACCCAGCATATTGGTGCGTACCGGGTAACAACCAAAAAGGGTGTGATCACGTTTTTGGACACTCCCGGGCACGAAGCTTTTTCGGCGATGCGGGCGCGGGGTGCGAATTCGACCGACCTGGTGATCCTGGTGGTAGCCGCCGATGACGGTGCGAAGCCACAGACCGTCGAGGCCATTCGGCATGCGCGCACGGCCGGTGTACCGATCGTAGTGGCCATTAACAAAATTGACAAACCGGAGTCTGACATCGAACGAGTGAAACAGGAGTTGGCGACCCACGAAGTAATCCCCGAGGAGTGGGGCGGCGATACCTTGATGACGCCGGTGTCGGCCAAAACGGGCGACGGGGTCGATGCGTTGCTGGATCAGGTCTTGCTGCAGGCGGAGTTGCTGGATCTTAAGGCGGTCGCGACCGGGCCGGCCGCCGGTGTAGTCGTTGAGGCAAGGCTCGATAAAGGGCGCGGGCCGGTGGCGACAATATTGGTGCAGAGAGGTGCGTTGAAAAAAGGCGACATCATCCTCGCCGGTCGCGAAAGCGGCCGAGTGCGGGCCATGACCGACGAGAGCGGACAGCCCGTCAAGGAGGCAGGACCGTCGACCCCGGTCGAAATCCAGGGATTATCCGGGGTCCCGGTTGCCGGCGATGAAGTCATGATCGTCGTCGACGAGCGCAAGGCACGTGAAATAGCGTTCTATCGCCAGAGTAAATATAAAGAGGTCAAACTCGCACGGCAGCAGCAATCTAAGCTAGAAGATGTGTTCGGGCAGATGGGCGAGGGCGAGAGCGCTACCTTGAATCTGCTAATCAAGACCGATGTGCAGGGTTCGGTAGAAGCCCTAACGGATGCGCTGGAGAAGCTGTCGCGCGATGACGTCAAGGTGCAGGTCATTCACGGGATGGTGGGTGGAATCAACGAATCCGATGTAAATCTCGCGGTCGCGTCTCAGGCTATTGTGATTGCGTTTAATGTTCGTGCCGACGCGGCGGCGCGCCGTCTTATCGAATCAGAAGGCGTCGATGTGCGTTACTACAATGTCATCTATGACGTCGTCGACGAAGTGAAGGCCGCCATGTCCGGAATGCTGAAGCCGGAGATCAAAGAAACAGTGATCGGTATTGTCGATGTGCGAGATGTGTTTCGGATACCCAAAATCGGTGCTATTGCCGGATGCTACGTGACGGAAGGCATGGTGAAGCGTAATCGTCCGGTGCGCGTGCTGCGGGACAATGTGGTGGTGTTCGAAGGCAATATTGATTCATTGCGCCGCTTTAAAGAGGATACCGCAGAAGTCAAGGCTGGATTCGAATGCGGAATCGGTATCAAGAACTACAACGATGTGAAGGTAGGCGATCAACTCGAGATTTTTGAGACGGTTGAAGTCCAACAAACGTTGTAGCGACCATCCCCGCGGCCATGAACCCTGAAGTAGATCGATCCCGGCGGGTGGGTGAGCTGCTGCACCGCGAATTGGCGGCGCTGCTGGTCAGCGATGTCGATGACCCGCGGCTGCGCCGCGTATCCATTATCGACAT
>JAOTWM010000144.1 GCA_029862885.1 Gammaproteobacteria bacterium | reverse complement strand
AATGTCGTCACCGATTTTGACGTAGGAGCCGGCCTCGGTGAGCCGTTGCACGACCACTCCGCCATACGGTGCGCGGATTTCGGCGTCGTCGAGGTTGATTTGCACGAGGCGCAAATTGGCACGGGCCGTTGCGACCGAGGCTTGCGCTTCGGCAACCCGGGCCTGAGCAATGACATCGGCCTGCAACGCATCGTCGTATGCCGCGCGCGTCGTCGCCGCCGAGTCTTTGAGTCGCGCGAGTCGTTTGACGTCTTGTTGAGCAAGCGCCAGCTCGGCTTCGCGGGTCTTCAGTGCGGCTTGGCTCTCCGCGATCCGCGCTTGGGTCAGGTCGCGCTGAACGGTAAGCATCGCGGTATCGAGTAGCGCGACGATCTGCCCCGTTTCGATCCGATCGCCGACCTCGACGCGCAGCGCGGCGACCGGACCGTTAATCGGAGTCGCGATCGTGCCGGCTTGACGCGCAACGAGTCGGCCGATAATCGGTACGGTTTGGGCCAATGGTTCGGTTCGCACGGCATCGACTTGCACTAGCGCCGCCGGAGCTTGCGCGTGAACCGTGCCCACTAAACCTATAACCAATACAGCCAGCATGCCGATGTGCAATCGCGAAACGAGTGGTCTGCTAGAATTTTTCACTTCACCTTGTGACTTCCTGGTCGCCATCTCAGCAATTATACGACGGACTGGGTTGGGAGTATGAGGGCGCGGGGATCCATCACGCGCCGGCTTGGATGGAGGCCATTGCCTACGAATTCAAGAAACGGCTGTGATGTGCGATGTGGTCTTCGATGAATGACGCGATAAAGTAGTAGCTATGATCGTAACCCGGTTGCATGCGCAGCTCGAGCGATTGACCGGCTTGCTGACAGGCGGTTTTGAGTAAATCGGGGCGTAGCTGGTTGTCGAGAAAGTCGTCGTCGCTGCCTTGGTCGACAAGAATTGCTGCGGTTCGATGGCCGCGCGCAATCAACCCTGTTGCATCGTAGTCACACCATGCATCGCTGTCGGCACCGAGATAGCCACCCAGCGCCTTATGCCCCCACGGTACTTGGCTCGGTGCACAGATCGGTGCAAACGCCGATACGGAGCGATACGTATCGGGGTGTTTCAGCGCGATGGTTAACGCACCGTGGCCTCCCATCGAATGCCCGAAAATACCTTGGGCATCGGCTCGCGCCGGAAACCGCGCCAATACCAAGGATGGCAGCTCTGCCGTGATGTAGCTGTACATGCGGTAGTGCCGGTTCCATGGCGGCTCGGTTGCATCGACATAAAATCCCGCGCCCGTACCGAAATCGTAGTCGTCGTCTTCGCCGTCGATGCCCGCGCCACGCGGACTGGTGTCCGGCGCGATGAGCATTAGGCCGTGTGTTGCCGCATAGCGCTGCGCGCCGGCCTTGACCGTGAAATTTTCCTCGGTACACGTCAATCCCGACAAGTACCAGAGTACGGGTACGGCGTCCTGTTCCGCGGCAGGGGGTCGATACACAGCAAACCGCATCGGTGTGTTCGTGGTTTCCGAAACATGGCTATATACACCCTGAATGCCGCCAAAACATTTTTGCTCGCTAATGATTTCCATATTGGGTAACTCGAAGCGGTTGTAATCTGGTTGCTTAGGCTAGAATGTTACGACGCTTCGAATCGACTCGCCGGCGTGCATTAAGTCGAAGGCTTTATTGATATCGTTCAACGGCAATGTGTGGGTGATCATGTCGTCGATGTTGATCTTGCCGTCCATATACCAGTCGACAATTTTGGGTACGTCGGTACGGCCCTTGGCACCGCCGAATGCGGTTCCACGCCATACTCGGCCGGTTACCAGTTGAAACGGACGCGTGCTGATCTCCTGGCCCGCACCTGCGACACCGATTATCACCGATTCGCCCCAGCCTTTGTGGCAGCACTCTAATGCTTGGCGCATCGTATTCACGTTACCGATGCACTCGAAACTGTAGTCCGCACCACCGCCGGTGACCTCAACAAGGTGTGCAACCAGATCACCGTCCACCTCGTTGGGATTCACGAAGTGGGTCATGCCGAATTTCTCGCCCAGCGCTTCTCGGGCCGGGTTGAGGTCGACACCGACGATCTTATCGGCGCCTACCAGGCGTGCGCCCTGGATGACGTTGAGGCCGATACCACCGAGCCCGAACACCACGATGTTGGCTCCGGGCTCGACTTTAGCGGTGTTTATGACGGCGCCGAGGCCGGTTGTGACTCCGCAGCCGATGTAACAAACTTTGTCGAACGGTGCGTCTTCACGAATTTTCGCAAGTGCGATTTCCGGCAATACCGTATGATTGGAAAATGTCGATGTCCCCATGTAATGGAACAATCGTTCCGCGCCGATGGAAAAACGGCTGCTGCCGTCCGGCATCACGCCACGGCCTTGGGTTTCCCGGATGGCCTGACACAGATTCGTCTTGCCGCTCAAACAGTAGTCGCACTGCCGGCATTCAGGGGTATATAGAGGAATCACATGATCGCCGGGCTTCAGCCCGGTTACGCCCGCACCCACTTCCACCACCACGCCTGCACCCTCGTGGCCGAGAATTGCGGGGAACAATCCCTCCGGGTCGGCGCCCGATAACGTAAATTCGTCGGTGTGACAAATTCCCGTCGCCTTGATTTCGACCAGGACTTCACCGGCTTGGGGACCGTCAAGCCGGACGGTTTCAATAGTTAGTGGTTGGCCCGCTGCATGGGCCACGGCGGCTCGCGTTTCCACGGTTGTTCTCCTCTGTAGTTGTTTGGCGGTCGGAGCGTTGGGCTTTATCAATGGGCTCCAGTGGCAGATTGTTTCAGCCGCTGATGAGCAATGCAAGTCACATGGTGACCGCGGGCGATAACCGGGTGCTGTGAGCTTGAGGTAATCGAACTGGACGCCCGTACCGCTGATTGTGGCGCGAGCAGTGCGCCGTTTATCCGGAAACGCTGCGCAGTTTCGGGGTAGCCTTAAACATTTCGTCGACCGGGGCCGGCCGCCCTAAATAATAACCTTGCACAAAATCGATGCCGAGTTTTCGCAGCGCGACCATATTTTCCTCGTTCTCAACGGATTTGGCGACGGTTTGTGTGCCGATCATATGACCGACGTCATTGATCATCGTAATCATCGAGCGGTCGATAGAGTCGCTCGCCATGTCTCGAATGAACGCCCCATCGATCTTGAGGTATTCCACCGGCAGGGTCTTCAGGTACGCAAATGACGACAAACCGCTTCCAAAATCGTCCAGCGCCACCTCACAGCCCGTAGTTTTCAACTTTTTGATGTTCCGCAGCGCTTCGCTCGGATTCAGACTCGCCGTCGACTCGGATATGTCAAAGCAAATTTGTTTTCCCGGCAACGGAGATTGGTTTATCTCTTGGATAATCTCGTCGATCAAGAATTTGTCCAGCAATGAGGCTCGCGAAAGATTGAGGCTCAGCCCAACGTCTGGTGGCAACTGAATTTTGGACCCGAAAGTTCGGCACGTGTATTTAACGACCCACCGATCTACTGCAGACATCATGCCGTAGCGTTCCGCCGCTGGTAGAAACTTGCCGGGCGCCACGAGGTTGCCGGATTTATCCACGAGGCGAATCAATAACTCATAGTGGTGTAGGCATTTCTCTTCGTTGTCAAGATAGTACATTGGCTGCGCGTGGATCTCGAAGCGGTCTTCCGCCAAGGCCGCCTGCAATTCGGCAGCCTGAAAAAACTCCTCGTGAAGTCGAGTCGGCTCGATGCTGGTCTCGTCATACATATGGATGCGGTTTCGCCCCATTTCCTTAGCCGTATAGCAGGCCACATCGCCTTGACTCATCACCCGAATCGCGCTTTCGGTGTTGGCATTAATTGGCGTCACCCCGACACTGATGCCGATCGTAAAATTCTGATCTTTCCAGGCAAATCGAAAGCGGCGCACACAATCCACAATCGATTGCGCGAGTTCAACCGCGTCGTTTTTCGTGCAGTTTTCCAGTAATAAACCGAACTCGTCGCCGCCTAGCCGCGCTAATGTGTCGCCGCGCCGGACAAGGTGTTGTAAGAACGCTACCAGTGAGCGCAGTAACTCATCGCCAGCAGTGTGGCCCGCGGTATCATTGACGAGCTTGAACTGGTCGAGATCCATATAACATAGGGCGTGCTGGCTGCCGCGCTCTTTAGCAGTTGTCACCGCACCCTGCACCCGGGTTTCGAAGGCGCGGCGGTTGAGCAGACCGGTGAGATGGTCGTGGGCGGCTTGATACGCGATCTGTTCGGACAACTGGTGTGACTCGGTTACGTCGCTGCCGACCCCACGGTAACCGCTGAAGGCGCCGGATGCGTCATACACCGGCCGACCTCCCAGGCGCATGACTCGGGATTCGCCGTCGGGCCGAGTCCATTTCAATTCGATACCGTCTAGCGGCGCATGCGTCGCCATGCTGCGAAGGTCTTGTTGCCAAGTGTCGTCGGGGCTGCCGTGGACCGACAGCAGCTCATCCCAGCTGGCTCCGATCAGGTCGCGCCACGATAGGCCCATGATCCCATATGAACGTTTCGATACAAACGTGAAGCGCAGATTCGCGTCCTGTTCCCAGAAGAAATCGGCAGCAGTCTCCGCGAAATCGCGAAACCGCTGTTCGCTCTGGCGCAAATCTCTTTCGGCCTGCACCTGATCGGTCACATCGTGGGCGTGCCCGACCACGTAGCTATTGCCATCGGGGTCTTGCGCCAGCGTATTGAAGTAATGCCAGATGTATTCCTTGCCGCTTTTACTGATAATCCGCATCAGGCCGGTGGCCGTGCCTTCGTGTTTGATTTTATACAGGTAGTCGGCGAAGTGTTTGCGAACTTCCGGCGCCAGGAATTCACGCATCGAGTGGCCCACGCATTCATCCTGCGGGTGGCCGATGCTGGCAGCGGCGGCCGGATTCGCGCTGAGAATCACGCCGTCGAGATCATGGGTACAAATAAATCCCTGACTGTTATCGACGAGATCGCGATAGCGCTCTTCGCTTTTGCGCAGCGCCAGCTCGCTCGCCTTGCGTTCGGTGATATCCAAGCCAACGCCCAAACAACCCACGACCGCACCGGCTGCATCGCGCATCGGTTCTATACGGCATTCCAACAACGCGTCGTTAGCATCGATTTGTAATTGTGACGCCTTACCTTGCAAGGCCTTCCGGTGCGCCTCGACGACGGATTGATTTCCTTCAGAGCCAGCGAACAGCGTTGCGGCATCGTGCCCGGCCAACTCGGTCGCCTCCAGGCGGAGAGAATTCAGTGCGCCGCCGCTCGCCGACGTGATTTCCAGGCCACAATCTGTCGTCCACAACAGAGCCGGTAGCTGATCCATGACGGCCCCAAGTTGTTTACGGATCCGGGATTGCTGAAATTCCGCGATCCTGCGTTTTCCCGATTCGCGATATAGGCGCACCAACAGTGCGGCGCCCACCACCAGAAATCCAGCTAACAGTAGTACATCGTAGAAACGAACGCCGCCCGTAGGTTGGTCGAAAAGCAATATGGAGACGCCGCCCAGAATGAGCAGCAGGGCAGAAAATACCGCGGTCTCGGCTGACGGCCACCGGGAAACCGGTCTAAGTCTCTGAGGTTGGGTGCGATCCACTACTGGTATTCGTTATTATTGATCCGGTGGCGCTTGCGGCGGGGTCTTGTGCTCATGATGTCCTTATAGGTGAAAATGTTCACTGCGTATTCGTTCGGTTTGTTAACGATTGATAATCTCGCGGCCTTCCCCGGCGCGGCAATTGTCGCAGAGCGGCCATGATTATTGTTCTGAAGTATAGACGCCCCGTAGCGATTTGTGAGTGGGCATCACGCCGACGATACTACCGCCGCTATCGGTCGGCTCTATCGCTGGGCTGGCGGCCGCCGTCCGGGCTTTGGCAACAATGACGGCGGTGCCGTGGCTAATAGCGGGTTGTGCCTGTGTTCTCGGGGTCATCGCCGGGTTTGTGGTGTTCGTCGTGCACATGCCGGGCCGCTCGTTTGCGGGAACACCGCGACCGCTTAGCACGGACGAGCAGCAAACCCGCGAGCGACTCGAGAGCCATTTGACCCATCTGGCGGGGACCATCGGTGAGCGCAATATGCGGCAGTACGCCGCGCTCGACGATACTCGAGGCTATATCACGGCTGCCTTTACGGAAATGGGCTACCGCGTACACCAAGAGTCGTTGAGCGCGCGCGGCCGGTCTGTCAGCAACATTGTTGCGGCGCACCATGGGACATGCGGTCCGGCCGTGGTGGTCGGTGCCCACTACGATACGGTACCGGGCTCGCCGGGCGCGAATGACAACGGTTCCGGTGTTGCTGGATTGCTCGAGCTTGCGCGCACGCTGTACGGCCGTCCGCAGGCCGCATCGGTCCGGTTTGTCGCATTCGTGAATGAAGAGGAACCGTATTTTGGGACCGCGGCTATGGGCAGCCTGCATCATGCCCGGGAAGCCGAACGGCGCGGTGAAACGATCAGGGCGATGTTGGCGTTGGAAACGATCGGCTACTACTCGCAGCAACCGGGTAGCCAGGCTTATCCGGTACCGTTGAAATGGTTCTACCCGCGTACCGGTAATTTCATCGGCTTTGTGGGCAATATGCGCTCCCGGCGTTTGGTGCATACTGCGGTGGCCGCATTTCGAAACGCGGCGACAATTCCATCGGAGGGTATCGCGGCGCCGGAATTAATCAGAGACATCGGCCGCTCCGATCACTGGTCGTTTTGGCAGACCGGGGTGCCGGCATTGATGGTGACTGACACCGCGAATTTTCGGTACCGTCAGTACCACGGCGCCGACGATACGGCCGACATCATCGATTACGATAGCCTGACGCGGGTGGTCTATGGGTTGGCCGCCAGTGTTGCGGCGATCGCTTCGGGCCCGGCCATTTGCCCTGATAATTCATGAAGGGTTCGGACTTCCACGGAAATCGGGCGTAGGCCGATAGGCCGTTAAGGACGATACGCGCGTCTTTCATCGAGCCCAGAGGCATGACTCATCGCCTCATCAACAGGCCGGATATACGGACGCAACCTGATTCCCTGTCATCGCCAACATGTGAACTTGCCGAACGGGAGGAGACCATATACGGTTAGAGGCGAAGCCGAAAACCGCCGATCGGTCGAATCTGAACAGGACAAACTGTGCGGTAGGCCCGCACCCCAAAACACAGGGCAACCGATTCAAATATTGAGAAGATTTCTGGTGCATAGTCCGCCTTCGTGAAATATCCGGGTTAGTCGTTTAGGGACGAATCATTCGCGATGGATCGACATGCTCGTCAAATTCCGCCGCGCTCATGAGATCAAGCTTAACCGCGGCTTCCCGCAGACTTATGCCGTCGCGGTGGGCGGTTTTCGCAACGTGCGCGGCTTGGTCGTAACCCAGCACCGGGCTCAGCGCCGTCACCAGCATCAGCGAATTCTCGAGGTGCTCACGAATGCGGGTATGGTTCGGTTCGATTCCGGCCACACAATGCTCGTTAAAGCTGTCGCAAGCGTCTCCAAGCAACTGAATCGACTCGAGCAGGTTGTGGATCATGACCGGTTTGTAGACGTTTAACTCCAAATGACCTTGGCTGCCCGCGACACCGATCGTGACATCGTTACCGATGACCTGGGTGGCCACCATTGTGAGCGCCTCGGCCTGGGTCGGATTTACTTTGCCGGGCATGATGGAACTGCCGGGCTCATTGGCGGGGATCGAAATCTCGCCAAAGCCGCTGCGCGGGCCGCTAGCGAGTAAGCGAACGTCGTTGGCAATTTTCAGACAGGCTGTAGCAAACTGCCGCAGCGCACCGCTGGCGGCGACGATCGCGTCGTGTGCGGCCAGCGCCATGAATTTGTTCGGAGCGCTACGAAACGGCAGGCCGGAGAGGGTAGCGACGTGCTGCGCGACGCGTTCGGCGTATTGCGGGTGGGTGTTGAGACCGGTGCCGACGGCGCTGCCACCAAGCGCAAGGTCGAATAAGTGATCAAGGCTATGTTCGACTTCTCCGATGCTGAATTCGATCTGCGCGGCATAACCGGAGAATTCCATACCGAGCGTTAGCGGCGTCGCATCCATCAAATGGGTGCGGCCGATTTTGACGATATCGGCAAACTCATCCGCTTTCGCGTCAAAGGTATAGTGCAGGCGCTGCATGGCCGGGATCAATGCCTCGCGCATGCGGCTCGCGGCGGCGATATGCATGACCGCGGGAAACGTGTCGTTCGACGATTGCGACATGTTCACGTCGTCGTTCGGGTGGATCGGTTGTTTGCTGCCGAGCTGGCCGCCCGCAATCTCGATAGCGCGATTCGCGATGACTTCATTGGCGTTCATATTGCTCTGCGTGCCGCTGCCGGTTTGCCAAACCACGAGCGGGAAATGCGCATCCAGATCCCCGTTAATCACCTCGTGACAAGCCTCGCAAATTAGTTCGGCTTTACCTTTATCCAGTTTTCCGAGATCAAGATTGGTCAGTGCGGCGGCTTGCTTAGCGATGCCGAATGCACGAATGATCGGCGGTCCAAAATGCTGCGCGCCTATTCTGAAATTTTGTAAAGAGCGTTGGGTCTGCGCTCCCCAGTAGCGATCGGCCGGCACTTCAATATCGCCAAGGCTATCGGATTCAATTCGTGTGTTCATGGTTAATTTTCCTATTCGCGGACAGCGAAATTTATCGCTATTGCTGTTGGATCGACTTTGCGGCCGCCGAACATGACTCCGCTATGGCGTGAATTCGGTACTACGCCGCAAGGCCGCCCGCCGGGACGTAGCAGGGTATACAATTGTCGATCGCGATTTGTCCAGAACGGCG
This sequence comes from Gammaproteobacteria bacterium, assembly GCA_029862885.1. Lineage (GTDB taxonomy): Bacteria > Pseudomonadota > Gammaproteobacteria > Arenicellales > JAOTWM01 > JAOTWM01. The sequence goes on along the minus strand of JAOTWM010000144.1, from coordinate 1,940 downwards.
TATCGCGGCACGATTGTTCTCAGCTGTATTTTTCATATGATCATGCGTGCCAATAATCGATATTATCGCACGAGCTGCGGCGCGCGATTCGATCGCTTCGCTGCGAACTCTTCATTCCACAATGGTATGATCCGCGCGCTCGTATTTTCTATTGTTTATTTACTGGGTTCGGGAGTTAATGCAGTGGACGATTCTGCTGTCGATTACATCGAGGTTGAAACCGGTGTCGCGCCGGAATATGCAGTTATTTGGCTGCACGGGCTCGGCGCCGACGGCAACGATTTCCGGCCGCTGGTGCCGGAGTTAGCGATTCCCGGTCAGTTCGCAGTTCGCTTCGTATTTCCCCACGCGCCATACCGCGCCATTACCATCAATGGCGGAATGGTCATGCGCGGCTGGTACGACATCGCCAGCACGGACATCGCCGGTCGCGAAGATGCGGCCGGTATCGAGGCATCGGCAGCCATCGTCGCACAACTCATCGCGGAGCAACAGCAACGCGGTATCGCCAGCGACCACATCATCCTCGCTGGATTTTCCCAAGGCGGAGCCATTGCTTTGTTCGCAGGAGTCCGGCACGCACAACCGCTTGGCGGTATCCTCGCATTGTCGGCGTACATGCCATTGCCTGGACGGGTTGCCGCGGAGCGTCATTTGGCGAACCGCGACATTGCCATCTTTATGGCCCATGGCCAGTACGATCCGGTGGTGCCTCTTGCATTGGGCGAAAGCAGCCGCGATGCGCTCACAAATATGGGATATCGCATCGAGTGGCAAACCTATCCAATGCAGCACTCCGTATCGATTGAAGAAATTCAGGATATCGGAGTGTGGATCAGACAGCAGCTATTTGAATCACTCTCCACAAGCCAATAAGGAAAAGGATTTTCTAACAGGGCAGGCCCCTTTTTATTTGCCCCGTGGGGCACTGAGCGGTCAAAATTTAGCCATCCTACCGGGCGGTTACTGTCTCCCATCGCATTCGTCGCTCAGAGCGGCTCTCTGGGCGTTCTACGGTCGCACTTGTTCCATGTATCCCATGTCAGAACGGGACGCTGATAATTCATAGAAATATCAATATGTTATCAACGAAAATTTGCGATTTATTTATCCGTAATTGTAATCAGTTCGGGTCTGTTGTAGCCCGTCGCTGTCTATTGTGGAGACCCACCGGATGGCCACTATTGAACAGTGAATGACTAAGGCCGGAAAAGTGTCGTATCGCGTCAAGGTTCGGATCAAGGGCCGCCCGGTCCAGACTGCCACTTTCGAGCGAAAAACTGACACCAAGAACTGGGCACAGGACACCGAGTCCAAGATACGGAACGGCAAGAATTTCGATGTTGCCGAGGCCAAGCTCCTCTCAATCTATGCTCAGCTTTGACCCCTCTGTTTGATAATGCCGAGAAAATGATCAAGACTATCGTCCGGTGGGTATCGGTCGTGCATGCCCTATACTCTCAATACTTGCCAGCATTGTTATGAAAACGTCGGTTTATGAGTATCAAAAGATCAGCCGAAAGCCATATGGACGGATTGTCTGATCAGGCGCCGGGATATCGTCGTGTCCTGCTAGCGGTCTGTTCGATTGTGTTGGGGTTGAACGCACCGCTGTCGGCGCTATTGTCCTTGACGGTGCGCTGGAAGAGGCAGGTCTTACCATTGCCGACATTGAAATAGTCAGCTGCCTGCAAGATGAGCACATAGCTCGTTATTCAGCGGTGGACGCAGTGGTGACATTTGAACCAAGCAGGACCGAGCTGTTGAAGCTAGGTGCGCGACAGTTGTTTGACAGCAGCCGGATCCCAGGTCGGATTGTCAATGTATTAACGGTGTTAACCAAGGCCAGCACCACCCATCCTCGTTCGCTTGGGCGGTTGCTTGCCGGGTAATTCATGGCACGCCAGTATCTTGCAATGCAGACCCAGGATGCCGCAGTG
>JAOTWM010000143.1 GCA_029862885.1 Gammaproteobacteria bacterium | reverse complement strand
GCCGCTAACGATTTCCCAGTGGAGCTAACGTATGAACCTTGAGAAAGTTGTCTTTGCTTTTTTTATTCTTCTGGCGTTGACATTAAATTTCGGATTTTTTATCGGCGAGATATCGACTCCGGATCATCATAATGTCTTCGAACTATTTGCCGCCATCGTGGTTAGCATCGTTGCTACGATTTTGAAATTTGGCGACCGCACTCAACTCGGCGCGGTAGTACTCGCGTCGAGCCTGGTGGCGGACCTGCAACTCGTGGCCGCCGCGATTTGGTGGACGATCGCAGTGCACGTATCGGCCGCAGGACTCACCGGGGCCGCCACCGCCAGTATCGTTTCACTAAGCGGCGGTGCAGTACTAGCCAACCTCGTATCGGTGGTGCTACTCACTATTGAGACCGTCATGGTACGCCGCTAGATTCCGCGCGAAAACACATTCGCAAATATGGAAAATATTATTTTTCTGATCTTGCGGCGCATGCGACTGCCGCTGGTCTTATTAGTCTCGGTTTACGCACTTTCGGTACTTGGCCTGGTATTGATCCCCGGTTTGGATGACCAAGGCAACCCGTGGCACATGGATTTTTTCCACGCGTTTTATTTCGTGAGCTTTATGGGCTCTACGATAGGATTCGGCGAGATCCCCTATGCATTCACAGATGCGCAGCGCATGTGGGTCGTATTTACGATCTATATCGCCGTAGTGGCATGGTTATATACGATCGGCACCATGATCTCGCTTATTCAAACCCCGGCCTTTCAATCGGCGGTAACCCGCAACGCGTTCATTCGCGGTACGCGTCGAATCCGCAGCGCATTCTTCTTGATTTGCGGCTACGGCGACACCGGCGAGCTGCTGGTGGATACCCTGACTGATCGCGGTTTACGTGCGGTAGCGATCGATGTCGATCAAAACCGGATTAATAACCTCGAGTTAAAGGAATTGCCCGTTCAGGTACCCGGTCTATGCGCTGACGCGTTGGATTTGTCGTCGCTATTGGCCGCGGGCTTAAAACACCGCCACTGTGCCGGGGTCGTTGCCCTGACCGACAATGACCACATCAATCTCAAGATTGCGATTACTTCCAAACTCATCAACCCACGGTTGCGTGTCATTTGCCGGGCCGAAAGCCACGACGCGGCCGCAAATATCGCGTCATTCGGCACTGAACACATCATCAACCCATTCGACACATTCGCCGACCATCTTGCGATGGCCCTTAACGCGCCGTCGATGTACCTAATGAACGACTGGTTGACGAGCGCCTCTCATCGGCCTCTGTCGGAACCACTATTCCCGCCGCGCGGCCGATGGATACTCTGCGGTTACGGGCGCTTCGGCAAAGCCGTCGCAAAACGCTTGTTAGACGAAGGCAATACCGTCACCGTCATCGAGGCTGACCCACAAGCCACCGACGCTCCGGCCGAATCCATCTGCGCGCGGGGCACCGAGGCCGATACGTTATTAGAGGCCGATGTAAAGAACGCCGTTGGTGTCGTTGCCGGCACCGACGATGACGCGAACAATTTATCAATCGTAATGACGGCAGGCGATTTGAACCCGACGCTGTTCGTCGTTGCGCGCCAAAACCGCAGCGAAAACGACGAAATATTTCGCGCCGCGCGACTCGACCTGGTCGCAAAAAACAGCGGGATAATCGCGAGCCGAATTCTGGCGTTAATCACCACGCCATTGACCGCCGAGTTTTTGCGCCTCGCCAGTCAACAAGAACGGCAATGGGCCGACGAGCTAATCAGCCGCATTATTGGCGTCGCCGATGACCGGGTGCCGCAAACTTGGATGCTGGAAACTCGCGCCACCGATACGCCAGCCGTGGCACAGGCCTTGGCGAATGGCGACACGGTGTTGCTGGAGCACCTGTGCCGCGATCCCCATGACCGTAAGCGACTGCTGCGCTGTGTCCCATTACTAATGAAGCGCGGCCGCGAACACAATTTACTACCCGGCCTCAAAACGGCCCTGCAGCCATTTGATCAGATTCTGTTTTGCGGCCGCGAGACCGCCATCCACCGCATGTCCCGAATTTGCTACGACCCCTCGGTGCTGTGCTATACGACCACCGGTAAACGGCCGGCCGCAGGTTGGGTCTGGAGACGTCTGATACGTTCTGCTTAATCCCGATAGTTAGGGGTGGGATTGATCAGCAATACGTGTTTAAAATTGTTAACGGTTGTCGATCCACAATCGGTGTAAATCTCTACACCGAACTCCCTACCCCTTATGGCTGCGATGAGATCGATAAACGCTTCGGCAATAGCTGCGCGGTCGTCATCGCCGCACACACCATCGCGCAACGTTACTGACAACAGACGGTCCAGAGCAGATGCGTGCGTACCGATTTGCTCAAGCCCGTAGGACGACGACCAACCCGCAATTTTGTGCACCTCGTTACGCAGGCCATCGAGCGAAGAAAGCGTCCACCTCTCGGCTAATACCGCATCCCATGCCGTATCTAGCACCTGTCGCTTTTCCGGTAAGGATGCTCGATAGCTCCGATTGAGTTCCGCGATCTGGGCCACAGCAGCCGTAGACAGCTTATCCACGTGCTGCTCCTCGTTGCGATAAATTGATGGTATACCTGCGGCACATCTTAATTAGCAAACTTGCGCGGCGTCTGCGATTGGATTCACGGCCGGTAGCAAGATCGTAAATCTAGATCCTTTATCGATGATACTATCGACATGAATCGACCCTTGATGGCGCTCCACAACGGTCTTGACAAACACGAGCCCGAGACCGCTGCCGGGTTCGTGTTGATGTTCCTTTCGGTGAATCCGCTCGAATCGCTCAAAAAGTTTCGGTATGTCGTCGGGGTTGATCCCATAACCCGTGTCCCGGACCCAGCACTGGGCTTCGGCATCACTCTGTGCGACACCGATCGTCACCGCTGAGCCGTCGGGGCTGTACTTGATCGCATTACCCACAAGATTAGTAACGGCGCGCTCCAGTAAGCCCGATTCCCCGTGCACGTACACAGGTGCAGCATACTCATAGTCGATGTTCACTTGTTTACTTTCGGCTTGGTCCCGAACCGCCGCCCCCGCATTGATAATGATCTCGATCAAATCCACAGTTTGGAAATTTGCCGTGTCAGCGCCTTCGGCTCTGGCAAGTTGCAAAAAATCGTCCGCCAAGCGCATCGTGCGCTGGGCATTAGCGGCAATTCTCTCCATATTCTTAGGGTCCGCTAATCGTTCCGGCTTTAGGCGCACGATTTCCGTTACTGCCAATATCGACGCCAGTGGGGATCGTAAATCGTGTGACAAGAACGACAAGACCTCGCGGCGCCGGCGCTCACTATCTCGCAGCGCGGTAATATCGACGATATCGACAATGATCCCGTCATCATCCGGACCGTAATGAAACGGCACCACCTGCACCAGTAAATCCTTATTACGGGGCCCGCGCACCTCTGCCTGGGCGGGCTCCCGATCGACAATTGCCACGCGTAAAGTCTGTAGTGCAGTGTCGGGTGCATCAAATTGAAATTTGTCCCAATAGCGCCGCAACGGTTCGCCACGAATTGCCGCATCGTCGGGCTCGTCCAGCATCGCAAGCGCCGACGAATTTGCCATGAGCACGCGACCGAGGTTATCGGCGACGATCACACCATCGACCATTTGCGCGAGCGTATCGGTAATGAAGCGACGCATTGTTTGTAAGCGCTCGGTCGCGGCCTCGACTTGCTGAATGCGCCGCTGCATCCGCTCTACGGGCGTGTACGAGTGGGGCTCAGGCGGCGGCGCAAAGCGCCGCGCCAACGCGGCCAGGAATTTCGATTGCCCAGGGTTGGGCGGCTCGGCCCCCACCCAACGTACGCCCATTTGCCCTGAGTCGACCCCGAACGCATGCCAAACATATCCGTTGAGGTCAGCGTTCACACTGCGGTTATCGTTGTCAACGCTGGCGGATTGGCGATTCCATTGCGTGTCCTGGTGAACGCCTGCGCCCTCCAACCGCCCCGCATCCACCGGCAGCAAATCAGCCACAAACGGCATTGTGCTGGCGAACTCCGGCACAACCCCCGCGTCCACGACGGCGGGTTCGCGTTCGAGTTTCTGCAACGATTGGTTGAGATACCGGATCGTATGCACCAAACGCCTCCAGCCCCACAAGATATAGCCTCCGACGATACCGGTCACGGCCGCGGCAGGCGCAAACCAGCGATGTACGAGCACCAAACCCACTACAGTCAATGCCAAGGTGATGGCCACGCTCGCAATCGCCGCCAGTAACGACCAGCGCGGCGACAGGCGCGGTAAGAGCTGCATTACCACTAACACCAGCAATGCTGTTAGCAACACGCCCGCGAGCGGCCGAATCGGTTCGATGGCGCGGCCGGTGAGTAATGTATCCATTTCGTTGGCAATAATTTCCACTCCAGGCATCGGTTGCTGATCGCCCGATACCGGTGTTGGCAGTAAGTCGCCCAAACCCGCCGCGGTAGCCCCCACTAATACCAACTTGTCCCGGAAACGGTCGACCGGAACCGCACCGGTCAGCACATCGACATATGAGACATGAGAAAAGTGGCCCGGCGGCCCCGCATAAGACAGCCAAATGTGATGATCACGTCGCCATACGAATGGGGAATCCTCCACATCGCCCGCAAAGCGCACACCTGGGAGGTCATGCCCGAACTCAGGGTTTGCCGATTGCAGCATCGCTAGTGCGAAACTCGGCCAGTGCGGCTCGCCGAGTCCGGCCTTGAGATACACAGAACGACTGATGGAGTCGGCATCGAGCGGCCGGTCGACGTGGCCGAGCGCGGCTGCGCTCTCGGATAGGCCCGGAAGCGGCAATATTTCGCGCAGCTGACCGCCGCGGCGATGTTGTTCGTTAACGATCGGCAGTACCACGCGTCCGCTGCTGCGCACTGCGCTCGCCAGATGCGCATCGGCTTGCACCGTGGACGGCTCGGCGATCACGATATCGAGTCCGATGGCGCGGGGTTCGGCCGCGCTCAACGCGGCAACCAGGTCGCCGTGCACAGCCCGCGACCACGGCCAGCGACCAATCGCATCGATACTTTGTTGATCGATCGCGACGATCACGATGTCGGCCGATGCCGCACGCCCTCCGAAACGCTGACCCCAGTCGTAGATGATGTGGTCCCAGCTCCACAGAACGTTACTAAATGCCAATCCCGCCGCAACCAGGGCCGGAAACACGCGCAGTGTGAGACGCTCGGTCAGCCCGATTCGCCCCTGCACGGGGGAACTCACAACAATAGAATTATCGTAGAGAGCACTCCGAAAATAATCTCCGACCAGCGGTTGAACGGCACGTCAAACTGCTGTGCCGTACCGAACACACCTTCCGTGCCGTCGACATCGATCGTCGAGACTCGCAAGTAGTACGTGCCGGAGCGCGGCCGCTTTATTGCGTACGCGGGTTCATTGAGGACCTCATCGATGGTCAAATCCGAAAATTCGGCATCACGCGCAAGTTGCAGCCGAAACGTCTGCCCGGCCTCACCCGCCGGCCAGCGCACCTTCAGCTCCTTGTCGCCGACACTTGGCGGTTCGGGCTCCGGGCTCGGCGGCGGTGGCGTATACGTAAACGATTGGGTATCGCTGTACGGACCCACTTCACCGCTTGCGTCACGAGTCGCGAGTCGCCAGAAATACGTCCCCGCCTGCAACGGCTCAGCGAGTTCAATTTTCGGACTGTTGGTGATTTCCTGATCTAATAACAACGAGTCAAATTGATCGTTTTGTGCCAATTCAAACCGATAAGCAACCGCACCCAGGGGCATCGACCATTTGAACTCCGGGCGGTCATGGCGCAGTGCCTTCTCCGGTTCCGGTTGCATCGGAAACGGCGGCTCGGGCCGCGCGTTCAATGTGAAGCGGTGTGCCGCGTCACGGCCTTCCACGGCCGCGTCGTCGAACCCGCGAATACGCAGAATATATTCGCCATCGGCCGCGACCACCACACCGTGCACGCGCGCCTGCTCGGTCTGCCGATCGTCCATAAGTATCGCGAAATCCTCGCGATCGGCGAGCTGAAATCGGTATCCGATCGCGCCGTCGAGTTGCGGCCACTCAAATTTTAGCGGTACGCGTTCGACGAGGGTCGGCATGGCCGAAAGATCGGGCGCCACCAGCAGTTCCCGCGGCGGCTCCGGTGGTTTGCCTTTTTCGACGACCGTACCAAATCCCTGCGGGACCCGCTGCGATTCACCACCGCCGGCAACATCAACATTACCCTCTAGTACCTCGGTTCGCGTCACCGGTTGCTCTGAGTCAGCACCGATTCGGTAACCGGTGCCACGCACCGCCGAAATCGCGGCGGGCGTATGAATTTCGTAACGGCTACCGCCACCTATTAGCTTGCCCACAGCCGCTTCGGCGCGACCGCGCTGCAAACGCGCACGCGTATCGACCATCCCTGTATCGCCGTATTGCGACAGTGTATCGAACACCAATTCGCTATCCTGCCGCAGAATCAGTTGCGAATCGTCGGCGAATTGAAACACCGCATTGCTGCCGCTGCCAGTTGTTACCGAGTCTCCAGCAGCCAACGTGTCGCCTGCCCGTAAAGTGGTCGGCTCGGGATTGTTACTCCGTTCGGCCATGACATGTCCGACGACACTGACCACCGTCACCGACACCAGTTGTGATTTCAGCCATTTTACCGGTATACGCAACGTCGACCCGGGGCGAATCCGCTTCGGATTCTCAATCTTGTTCAATGCTTGCAACTGCGGGACGTAGATCAGATTCACCGAGTATTTGTCGATGAGATCCCACAACGTGTCCCCCGGCCGCACCGTATAGACCCATTCCTGCGCGTATAGCGGGAGCGACGATACCCCTAACAGAACACCGACTACGGTGTTACGAAGTCCAATCCAAATTCGAAGTTTCATCGAGCACATAGTCTCCACCTATTTTATTCACGGGTATGGCGTCTAACCTGCGCCCACCGTGTGTTGGCTTTGACCCGCTTCAGACCCACATACGCTTGAGTCTACGCCATCGTGATGGGTTAGCAAGCGACGGATGCAAACAATTGTCACGGGCTGCACTCGAATACTTTCTGTAGGTCCGAACGGCAAAACTAAGTTCACAATTCACATACAATAATCGACGTATGTCCGGGCAAGCCCAACTTACTGCAGGGGGGCGGGGAGCAACGTTGCCAATACGGCTGCCCCGGCGGACAGCTGCCTAGGCCGACGGTCAACTCTCGGATAATGGCTCCAAGCGGTAGCCGTGTTGGTAAATAGACGTCAGTTTCCAACCATTGTCCGGCACCAAACCGAGTTTGCTGCGAATACGACTGGCGTGGGTATCAACGGTACGTGTATTGATGTCCGCGTTGGTGCCCCAAACACTCTCGAGAAGATGGCTGCGGGACACGATCTCCCCGACGTGTTGAAACAAGAAAACCGCAAGCTCATATTCCTTCTGGGTCAACGCGACCGGCTCGCCATCGATCGTAATCTCACGGGTGGTTCTATCGATCCGGTACGGCGCGAATTCAAGCAGCGCCTGGTCGCGCAACTCCCCGCCAACACCTCTGCGCACGGCCGCGCTGACTCGGGCCAGCAACTCGAGGCGGCGGATAGGCTTAGTCATGTAATCGTCCGCACCCGCCTGCAATGCTTCGACGATATCCTGTTCACTGTCGCGCTGGGTCACAAACACAACCGGTGTCGAGCAATTTTGATCGCTGCGGATTGCCGTCAAAGCTTGAATGCCTGACAATTCCGGCACCATCCAGTCGAGAATCAGCACGTCATAGCTTTCGCGCCTTAGGTGCTTTACGAACTCCGTACCCTCGGTAAAATGTCTGCAACTGTGGCCATCATCCTCAAGCCAGATTTGCACCAGTTGAGCCTGATCGGGGTCGTCTTCGAGCAAAGCGACCCGCAACTTATTATCGTCCATCGTATAATTTCTCGGCTACTCCAATTACACTCTAGACTGGCAAAAGCCGCACTGTCAATCCACTCTTAAATGACTAAAATGACGGTTTGCAAACCGAAATATGCGGATGCGGCGAGCTGGCACGAGACCAGCGGCCGGCTTCGGGAACGCCACCGGTGAGCTTCGGTCTAATTTTCATTCGAAACGACGAGATGCCGACAATGCGCACAAATTTTAATTATCCGCTCGTGAAGCTGTTCGATTCACCGCGTGCACGATGCGGGTTCGTAGCCGCCATGCTCACGGCGATAACACTAACCACACAGGCGGAATCCATCGACATCGCGAGCTCCAATGACCGCGTCACACTAGTCGAACTGTATACCTCCGAAGGTTGTAGCAGTTGTCCCCCGGCCGACCGCTGGCTAAGTACTCTGAAAGACGATGCCGGACTATGGCGCGATTTCGTGCCGGTGGCGTTTCACGTCGACTACTGGGACTATATAGGATGGCCGGATCGCTTTGCGTCCGCGACCTACACGGCCCGGCAACGGCAAAACGGCGCACGTAATAAGATGCGTACGGTGTATACACCGGGATTTTTTGTGGATGGCAGCGAGTGGCGCGGGTGGTTCCGCAACCCGACGTTGCGGAGCCACGATACGGGCGCGGCCGGACTCCTGACGTTAAACATCGAATCCTCGATGATAACAGCGCGGTTTACGCCCCCAAAAGATACCAAGGATGGCCTGATCCTGAACATAGCGCTACTGGGTTCCGATCTCGTTACGGCGGTCAAGGCGGGCGAAAACCGCGATCGGCAGCTCCGGCACGACTTTGCCGTATTGGGCTATCGACATGTCGTAATGCATCAGGAAGATGGCGGCTATACCGTCGACACCGAGCTGCCGAAAAATCAAATCGAAGGTACGGACGGTGCACGACTTGCAATTGCGGCCTGGGTCAGCCGCAAGTCCGACGACGTGCCTGTACAAGCCGCAGGTGGCTGGCTATAACTGGGATAGTCCACCAACGCGAGCCCTAGGCTTTCGATCTTCTCAATACACAAACTCGTAAATGAGAAATTTAAGCCGCAAAGCCGCAACTCGGCTCGGCCGGTTCGGATACAACCGATCGGCAGTTTTTGGCCCAGCCTCACAGCACTCTCTGCGCCCGACTTCCCCCGAATTGCGAAGCTCCCATGAACCGTCGGGGCCAGTGCTAATATCGGGCTTCGAGTAATGGAAAAATGGATAAGGCGCGGCGCTACGGTTTTGGCAGTGGTATTGATCGGCCCACTAGTTGTGGCGTTTGGGGGTGATGTGAAGCTCGATGCCGACTGGCGAACTGCCGATCGCTCCCCCGCCGGCATTGCACCCGCTGCCGATACCGAACCACGTGCGGTGGTTCAGGTCTATGCGGCACGCGCTTTCAACTGGCGCGGGTTGTTCGCAGTACACACCTGGTTAGCGGTAAAACCCGCAGGCGCCGGTCACTATACGGTTCACCAAGTCGTCGGCTGGCGAGCTTGGCATGGCCGTCCGGTTGTTGTGAGTCACAACGATCAGCCGGACCGCAAATGGTACGGGCAAGCGCCACAACTCCTTTTGGACCTGCGCGGGGAAACCGCCGCCGCGGTGATCGATTCAATCCACGCCGCAGTGCGCGACTACCCTTACGCGAATCGTTACACCCTGTGGCCCGGCCCCAACAGCAATACATTCACCGCATTCGTCGGCCGCCGCGTCCCGGAGTTGCGGCTGCATCTTCCGGCCACCGCCATCGGTAAAGATTTTCTATCTAATGGCGCGGTGTTTGCCAGCGCTCCAAGCGGCACGGGTTATCAGCTATCTATTTACGGTCTACTGGGTGCAACGGCCGCTTGGCATGAAGGCTTTGAGCTTAACGTCCTCGGATTGACGTTCGGGATCGACCTGCGCCGTCCCGCGATCAAATTTCCGGGTCTTGGCCGTGTCGGTATGGCGACCGGCTAACCCGATCGAAGCCGGTCGCCAGAGTACTAGTGGGCTAACAGTACGGGCAGCGTCGCGTCCGCGAGAATTTCGCTGGTTGCACCACCAAAGATCATCTGCCGCAAGCGACTGTGCGTAAATGCGCCTTTGATGAGCAAGTTGGCACCGAGTTCGGCGGTTTCATCGAGAATCGCACGCCCCGGTGCGCGACTGTCCGCAGCGACGGTTTTGGCGGTGACGTTAACATCATTACGCAGCAGATGGGCCAGCAGTTCGTCGGCACCCGGGCCCGGGACGGTGGCCCCTTCGACCACCAATACCACGACCGATTCGGCGCGGCGCAATAATTCCGTGCACATCGCCAGAGTCCGTGCAGTCTCGGTACTTCCGTTCCAGGCGATGACAACGCGCGTCGCGAAGGCGTCCGGAGCTTGGTCCGCCGCAACCAACACCGGGCGACCGGTATCGAATAACGCCGACTCGCAGGTCGCGCGCCAATCGACCGCTGAACTCGCTTGGTGCCGACCGATCACGATTAAATCGAAAACCCGCCCGTAATCCCCAACCACCTGGCTCTCTATGCCGTCGGTTTCCGACCAACTTGCGGTCACCGAGTCCGACGCTGCGTCGAGTGCGGTCAGCGGAATATCTCGGCGCGCCATCTCCGCGCTAAATTCCTCCCCGGCTTTTCGCGCCAACTGGCGGCCTTCTTCGGCCAACTGCGTCATGTAATCGCCTGGCAGCGTGATTCCTTCGCCAGCAACGATGGGCGGCAATTGGCGCACGAACAAACCTTCGAGATGGCTGCCATAGGTATTCGCAACCACCAATGCGGTATCGAGCGCGCTGCCCGCCACCGATTTTCCGTAATACGGAACGAGTATCGT
>JAOTWM010000662.1 GCA_029862885.1 Gammaproteobacteria bacterium | reverse complement strand
TCTGAATATCATCCAGAATGTCAGCGCGTTGACAGCGGCCCTGCTCATGGTCAAACGAGAACTTTATATGGAATTGGGAGGCTTCGATGAAACTTTCGTGGTCGCATATAACGACGTCGATTTCTGTCTGCGCGCCAGAAAGCGCGGTTATTTAAATGTCTACACACCCTATGTAGAGGCTTATCACCACGAGTCTATATCACGAGGATATGAAGATACGCCCCAAAAACAAGCCCGCTTCGAAGCAGAAAAACACCAGCTAAGAACGAGGTATACCGACGTGATCGAGCGAGGGGATCCATATTACAACGTAAATTTTGATCAAGGCCGGGATGATTTTTCTGTGTGAAACCTGTGATATTCATCACTCAATTGATATCGCGACTTAAAAGCTTGACCCGGCTGGAACGGGCGAGGGTCGAGCTGACTCTTGCCCGCATCCAGAATATTCCGCCGATCATGTTTGTATTTAACCTGTTTCTACTAGGAATCAGTATGCTCGCGCGGATAAAGGCGCAAGTGATGGGCATTCTGGCAAATTTCGGCCTGTTTCGGTCGGATCTGTACAGGCACCAACCGCTGCTGATTCCTGGCGGTCTGCCGCCGGCAACGGTGCCGGTGAACCCGGTTGTGCTATTGGTGGTTGAAGACACCATCGCGCAATGTTTTCATTATCGCGTCGAACAGAAAATGCAGCAGCTTCAGATTCTCGGCCTGCGCGCCCGGTGGGTATCTTGGAGGGAACTGGAAAAGGCTCGCCACGAGCTTCATTTTGCGCATATCGTGATCTTCTATCGGGTTCCGGCTTTCCAGGGTGTCCTTGAAACCATTAAGTATGCTCGCGCACTCAACAAGATCACTATTTATGATATCGATGACCTGGTGTTCGATCGAGCACAGTTAGAAATGAAATTTACCGGGGCAACCGGTCAGCTGCCTGCGCATGAACGAAACTCCATGCTCCGTGGAGCCGAGCTTTATCAGTCGGCAATCCGGGAATGCGCGTTTGCCATCGCTTCAACCGAAGTACTGCGCACTCGACTAACCAGCTTGATTGGAGACAAGCGGTGTTTCGTATTGCACAATGGTATCGGGGAGCCAGCTCTGGGAATTCTTGCGGTACCACCGGCACCGAAACCGAACGAGTACTGCGACATTTTTTATGGCAGCGGAACGAAAACTCACGATGAGGATTTTGCATTAGTCGCCAAATCATTGGGTCATTTGATGCAGCAATATGCGAACGTGAGATTGATATTGGTCGGTTATTTGTCGCTTCCGACTCAGTTGGAGCCTTTCAGGAACCGCATTCATAAACTGCCGCCCCTGGAGTTCGAAACCTTTTTATCTGTTCTTTGCCTGGCCGACATCAACATTGCCCCTCTGGAATCCGGCCTGTTCGCGGATTGCAAAAGCGAAATTAAGTGGCTTGAAGCCGCGATGCTCGGGGTTCCGTCAGTGGTCTCACGCACGGCCACTTATCAAAAGGTTATTACCGATGGTACCACCGGTTTCTTGGCTGAGAATGAATCAGAATGGAGCAGGGGATTGGAGGCGCTTGTCAAGGATCCCTCTATGCGCAAGTCGATAGGCAGCAGCGCCAGACGAGAAGCCCGAAAAAAGTACGGACCCGAGATTTTGGCCGGTCGCTTGAATGAAATATTGCAGGCGACGATGATCGAATCGGAACAAGAAGGTGCCGTTAGCACTAACGCCCAAAAGATCCACTTGATGTTCGTGAACACACTGTATCCACCCCAGGCCTTGGGCGGTGCGACATCGGTTCTCGTGAACATCGTCAGGCAACTTCGAAAGGTCCACGCAGACCGATATCGAGTATCCGTGGTCACCTACGACATGATGAGACCGGTTCCCTATCAGATCCGTCAATACGCGTGGGAGGGCATAGAAGTAACCGCCATTAGCGCGCCACCAGGTCCAGAGATGGACTGGACATACAAGGATGAACGAATTCGCGACGTCTTCGAGAGATTGTTGGACTTCCAGCAGCCGCATCTGGTTCATTTTCACAGCGTCCAGCGATTGACGGGATCAGTACTGGAAGCGTGTGAACGCATGGGCATCCCGTTTGTCGTCACGGTGCACGATGCGTGGTGGCTATCGGACCACCAGTTTTTACTCGACAAGAACGGCGCGCCGGTGCCCGACTTACAGCGTAATCCCATTGTCGCGGCACGTTCCAGCGCGCACATCCCCGGCACATTGAAAAGAGGACGGTATTTAGCCACGCGTCTCGGTAGCGCTGAGCGAATATTTGCGGTATCGGATTACCAGGCCGACCTCTACCGCCGCAACGGATTCGATCACGTTTGGCTCAATCGTAACGGAGTGGATATGGCCTCCAGAATAGACCGGCCCGACAGGCCGGGGACCAAACTGCAGCTCGGCTACGCCGGC
>JAOTWM010000661.1 GCA_029862885.1 Gammaproteobacteria bacterium | reverse complement strand
GTTACTCGCTACGTACCGGAAGCACGCGATAGTGCGTATAGCGATTGCACGGTGCAACACGTGCTCGACATGACCGTAAGTATCGATTTCGATGAATCGTACCTCGACAAGCACGGGCAGTTCGCACGTTATCGTGCCGCTACGGGTTGGAATCCGGTCACAGCAGACACGCAAAATATTGATTTGCATGACTTTTTACTCACGTTGCAGCGCGGTGATAATTCACACGGCAGCACTTTTCACTACAAGTCGCCGAATTCCGATCTGCTTGGTTGGATTTTAGAACGAGCGTCGCAACAACGAATTGCCGCCCTACTGCATCGACACCTTTGGCAACCAATGGGTACGGAAGCCGATGCCTATATCACTTTGGATCGCACCGGCGCAGCGCGCACCGCGGGCGGAATTTGCGCCGTACCCCGTGATTTGGCTCGATTCGGTGAACTCATGCGGCTGCAAGGCGCTTGTAACGACCGTCAGCTTGTGCCTGCCGATTGGATTGAAGATTGTACCCAAAACGGCAACCATGACGCGTGGCGGCGCGGCAGTTTCGCCCACTTGTTGCCCGACGGCCGCTACCGCAATCAGTGGTATCAGACTGGCTATCCGAGCGGTGCGTATTTCGCACTCGGCATTCACGGGCAATGGATATATGTCGATCCCTTACACCAGGTGGTTATAGTCAAACTGTCGGCGCAAGCGGAACCCGTTAGCGACAGGTTCGACCGAATGACCCTGCGGGCGTTCGCAGCAATCTGCGGAGCACTCTGAACACGGTCGAATTCGTAATTACGGCCCGGCACGATTTTTGTTTTTCGCATCGCCGAGGATTTGATAAACTACTTTCATAATATCATTCAACTTATTGTTATAAAAGGGAAATAATTGAAACTAATCTATACCAAGGCAGATAATCACCGCACAGCGATACCTACGTTGGCCGATTGTCGGCGTTGGCGGACCGGTTTCGTCCGTAACAGCTCGTCTAGCACCTTTACACCGTCGGCGACAAAATAGTCCCAAAGCGCCTGCGCCGCAGGCAATAGGCGCTTATGTTGTCGCTTCACGACAAACCACCCGCGAACAACCGGCAAGCCAGTAACGTTTAGCGCGGTTAATCGCCCATCGTTGATTTCAGCAGCCACGGTATGGGTCGAGATCAAGGCGATTCCAAGACCCGCGATGACGGCCTGCTTGATGGTTTCGTTGCTGCCGATCTCCATGCCGCGATTGGGGCTGAGTCCGGCCGCTGAGAACAAGCGCTGCACGAGTAACCGTGTGCCTGATCCGCGCTCGCGCAGCAGAAATTTCTCCTCCCCGAGCATCGCAAGCGGGATCTTTTTGCGGCCCGCGAGGGCATGACCGGGACGCGCGACAATGATATGCGGGTATTTCGCGATAACCGTACTCTCGACTTCAAACTCCTCGGGCGGGCGCCCGGTCACAGCAAAATCGACCTTCGGCGATGACGCCGTAATTCAATTCGGTGGCGGCACGCTGGGTCATCCGTGGGGCAACGCCGTGGGTGCCGCCGCCAACCGGGTTGCTGCCGAAGCCTGTGTCAAAGCGCGCAATGAAGGACGGCACCTCGAAAAGGAATCCCGAGAGATTCTCACTGAGGCGGCGAGTCACTCGCCCGAGCTTGCTGCGGCCATGGAGACCTGGAAAGAAATTCAGAACTACGGTTCACGCTTCAATGATGTCGACTCTAAGAAGTTTGGCACTTGTTCCTACCTGCCGGAGATGGATGCCTCTTCGATTCGCAAACAGATCGAATTCATGATCAAACAAGATTGGCACTGTGCCGTTGAACACGTAGAACCGGAGCGTGCTGCTGTAAACTACTGGTACATGTGGAAACTGCCGCTGTTCGGAGAGCGCGACATAGACGTAATTATGAACGAATTGACGGCCTTTCGAAATGCGAACCGTGGACATCACATTCGGGTCATCGCTTACGACAACAAGCGGCAAACCCAGGGTCAATCCATGGTCGTCTACCGGGGTGACCAGTAATACGGTAATGGCGGAAAAGCAACCAACCCGGGCAATTGTGTGGGATTTAGACGGCACCCTGGTTGACAGTGCTACAGATCTCGCCGCGGCACTCAATGCATTGCTGACTGAGAATGACTTAACGAGCCAACCCGTCAGTGTGGTGAGGAATATGATTGGGGCGGCGTTGAACGGTCGATCGAGCGCGGCTTCAAGGCGTCTGGACAACCGATCAATGGTGGGCATGTGAAGGGACTTTGTCGCCGTTTTATGGATCACTATCAGCAAGTAGCGGTGTACAATAGCCGTCTATATGCGGGCGCCGTCGATACTCTAGACAAAACTAGCGCTGCCGGTTATGTGCACGGAATATGCACCAACAAGCCGCATGGAATCAGTCAGGAAATTATTGCCGAGCTTGGCATCG
>JAOTWM010000660.1 GCA_029862885.1 Gammaproteobacteria bacterium | reverse complement strand
CGTATTCTGTTTAAACAAACGTCCGCAATGAGTACAGACTGTCCGAAAACGTACTGCAAGGTATAATATCACGGTCATTTCAGTGGAGTTATGCATGAAGCGTTTCGTCGAAGGTGAAGATCGATACCAAAGTACATTGTTCCCTGAAACTCTGGACGATTACATTGCGGAGGATAACCACGTCAAGGTTATCGACGCGTTCATTGATGAACTGGATTTAAGTGGTGTCGGTTTTCGACGTGTTGAGCCGCGAGCGACTGGCAGGCCGGCCTATCATCCGTCGACGCTATTAAAGATATACGTATACGGTTATCTGAATCATGTTCAATCCAGTCGTCGCCTAGAGAAAGAGGCACAACGGAACGTTGAATTAATGTGGCTAACTGGACGGTTAGCGCCGGATTTTAGGACGATTGCGGATTTTCGTAAGGACAATGGAGGAGCGATTCGAGCTGTGTGTCGCGAATTCATCGTGTTATGCCGGCAGATCAATCTATTCTCCGAAGCCATGGTGGTCATTGATGGCAGTAAATTCAAGGCGGTGAATAACCGCAACAAGAACTTCACTCGGGCCAAGATGAAGCGCCGTCTGGAACAGATTGAGAAGAGCTTGGATCGATACTTTTCTCAACTTGACAGCCTGGATCGTCAAGAGGGCGCTGTGGCCGAAGACAAAGTGACGCGCATTGATGAGAAGATTGCAGCACTCAAGCAGCAGATGCGCGAGGCAAAGAGGCTGGAAGAGCAGATGCTGGAATCCCCCGATAAACAAATCTCACTGACGGATCCCGATGCTCGAGCGATTGCCACCAACGCTAGAAGCTCCGGGGTGGTTGGTTACAATGTACAGACCGCGGTAGATGCCAAGCATCATCTGATTGTTGCACACGAAGTGACCAATGTTGGCAGTGACCGTGGTCAGTTGTCGAATATGGCAAAGAAGGCACGCACGGCCATGGATGCTGAAGATTTAACTGTGGTTACTGACCGGGGTTACTATAAAAGCGAAGAACTCTTGGCGTGTCACGAAGCAGGAATCACGACGTATGTACCTAAACCACAAACCTCTGGCGCCCAAGCTGCGGGGCGGTTTGGTAGAAGGGATTTCCAGTATATCCCAGAGGCCGATGAATACCGTTGTCCCGCAGGAGATCGGTTGGTTTGGCGTTATGCATCAAAGGAAAGAGGACTCACTATGCACCGTTATTGGAGTTCGAATTGTCAGAGTTGCCATTTGAAGCCCAAGTGTACGCCTAGCAAACAAAGGCGTATTAGTCGTTGGGAGCATGAGGCGGTGCTCGAAGCTGCCCAGGAGCGATTAGATCGTGACCCTGACAAGATGCGTCGGCGAAAAGAAATTGTAGAGCACCCGTTCGGAACGATTAAATCTTGGATGGGATCTTCTCACTTCCAGATGAAGACGCTACAACATGTGAGCACGGAGATGAGTTTGCATGTTCTTGCCTATAACCTGAAACGGGTGATGAATATTATGGGGATCAAACCGTTGATTCAGGCAATGCAGGCATAAAAGTCCGACTTTACTCACACCAACTTCAGTAAATTCCAAATAAGCTTTATAAAGTCTAGGCCCTAGGTACGAAACTTTGGTCGCACTAACCAAAAATCTGAGTTTTCGCACAGCCTCAGTATGTTGCACGCATTCAATTGGATGAAACGGCTGGTAGAGTTTGGATATTTCAGCGCCGTCGGGGGCGTCCACTGTAGATGAAGAATGGTCATTCATCCCACTGCCTTCGGCAGCTGTGGGTTGTTGTGAGACGCTCGGATCAAAGACTGCCACATTTTATTCAACGCGAAATGACTAGGCATGGCCTGCGTAGAGAGGCGAGATATCAATATAAATTGAATATTCCTGTATCTTCTCTCCGTTCATACCGAGGACATTCACAAACGGCAGCTTAATTCGGGAATCATCCAACCGGGTATAGGTGACGTCTCCCCGGCAGATGACGGTCGTCCCTGTCGACCACACATCCAACAGCTTGTGCTGGCATGCTCCGATGGTTGCAAAGAAACCATCAACCGCATCGCCAATCGCGTCTTGCCCTGCCACGGCCGGACCGTTAGCAAATCGAAACCGGGCAGTCGGTGCGAGGAAGTTCAGAAACGCTCGAGTATCCATGTTGTCTATGCTATGAAAGAGCTCAGTCACCCAGTCTGGTTGTTGCATACTGATACTTCCCCTAATCTGCGCCAAGTTGAGAACCCGAAGTTTACGAAATAATAGCGCAGGGGCGATGGCGAATTACAGGACAACGTCAGGGTACCCGCACAGTTCAACTAAGCATCGGAGCGAATCCGGCGGTGTAGTGGTCAACAAATTCCGGACACTTTGTTAAGGCGCTTTTCGTAATTCATTGGTGTTGTATATCCGAGCGTCGAGTGCAATCGCTTCGAGTTATAATACACGG
>JAOTWM010000659.1 GCA_029862885.1 Gammaproteobacteria bacterium | reverse complement strand
AATCCCTTCAATCTGAAATCCGAGCTCTTCATTAAGTTTGATATTGTGAAGATTGGTCTCGAGCGTGTCTAAAAACACTTTTCGAAGTTGCAGTTGCGCAAGCCCGTACTCGAGCCAAAGCCGAGTCGCCTCTTTGGCTAGCCCCTTTCCGCGCCAAGTCTTGTCACCAATCAACTTGCGTAGCTCGGCTTTTCGCTGCACCGAATCGTAATTCAGATACGTAATCGCTCCGATCGGCGTCTGATCCGGCAAAGTGATGATCCCCACGATATTGCACGGGCTCTCGACCAATTCCTTGATATCCGACTCCCGCGAGGTCGCTCTAGACAAGAGAAAATGGCGGCCGTTAATATCAGACAACCACCTGTCGAATAGAGGAAGGTCGTGCGGCTCAAAAGCCCGGATTCCCACCTTTTCCCCAAACATCGGCAGAACCGTACCCGTGTCGCCGTTGCTACCGTTCCGTCGAGGCAGCCTCGATTCCTTGCGAACAACTTCGGTCTTCACTGAATTCTTCAGTGCGATATCCAACAAAAGATTGACGAAGCGGACATAGTCGAGCTGCTGAAATCCATAGCGTGCTGAATCTCTGAAAAAGGTGCGCGCCAGGGTCTCAATCGTCAGCGCCGGTATCCCGCGGGCAGCCTTCTTTGTTTTCTGTTGCGGTGTCTTCTGCTCAGAAGCGGTATCACCACCATTGTCATCGGCGACCTGCTCTACTGCGTAATCAATCGGCAGGTTGTCCGGCGTGTGATCTAAAAACGATGTTATTCTTGCCATTAGTCTTCTCTGATCAGTGGAGCGCGGTCGCTAGAGCCTGAGTCAACGAGACATGCGAAACATCTTTCTCGGCGGCCGCAACATGATGTCGAGAACCGTTTTCCCTTTTTGGCCACCCTGCATCTCTTACGCAACAACCGTAACCGAAATCGGTGCCGTCTGCGAGAGAAAAAAATTCGGGAAAGCTGCGGCAGGGGTATCAGGGACAAATCTGAACCTGGGCCCGCGTCGCGACGAAAAGCTAAAGCTTTCCATCGACTCGCTCATGATGGTGGCACGCTGACAAGCACGTAAAAATCCGCTTGCGTCGCTTACCGGCCCGCTCCCTCTCCCAGGGCATCAATGAGCTGCTCCGGTAACTGCCCGTTCGCTATGGCATCGCGAATGATGTCTTTCTCGCTGCCCAACTCTTCGAGCAGATCGGGAAGCGCATTCTCTGCGCCTTCACCCAAGTAGAGATTCCGTAGTCGCCGCTTCCGCTCACCCGTCTTCTCGGCGCCACCTGGAGCCTTGGCGCTTGGCTTTGAGGAGCGGCTTCCCTGGCGATTCGCCGCCGTCTGGGAACGACCTTGGCGTAGCTTTGCGACCACGTCAGGCGAAGACAAGATCCAAACCATCATTTGCCCCTTAGCTTCGGCATCGTGGGAGATCACATGACTTCGTCCATGGAGCAGTCGCTTTATTCCCGTCTCGAGGGGTAGATCACGGAAATCCGCCGAGATGAGACCATGATCGGTCCCATGAACCACTAATCTGACGCCGGCTTGGGACGAAATTTCTTCAAACAGGCTGACCACCGGCTGATCGGTCACTGAAACTGACAGCCGATCCCGCTCCGCATCGTAGTGAACTCCGCTGCTGGACGCGGGATCCCCGAGCACGGCCTCCTGCGCCGCGGCGAATGGCACGCCAACTAAGGAGACCACAAGGGCAAGTGCAGGCAAGACCCCCTTTCCATTAAGCGGTCGAGGGGCGGCCCTTGGACGCGGTGGTTTTCCGGCCATTCTGTTTTCGAGTTCGCGCACGTTCCGCGTATCCAATCCGGGCTCGATTGCAACTCATTTTAATCCCGGATCTGCCCCATTCACCACTTCGCCCCAACTAGCCCGTCTCTGCTCCGTCGCGACAGGGATATTCTCCGCCGAAGTGGCTATCCGTCACCGCCGCTCAGCCCCAGCGGAGAATGGGCGACGCGAAGCGCTTACGAGCGTTGGGATATTGATCCAGTGGACGGTGCAACGGTTTTACAGAATTTAATTCCCACCCACTGCGATGCGGCCACCGTTTCATGACTCCGCTCGACCTTGTTGATCGAAACCAACAGATTGACGCCATATTAAGCTTATTTTCCAACAAACGCGTGCGCCGGCAACCGCATCGAGTCTTTAAGATTGAATCTGGACATGGACATCGCCGAGGCACAGGATGGTTTAAACGCATAAATAGATTCCCACCCCGGCATCTATCCAAAATATCAGCGTAAACATACAAACTCTGGGGAGTCCGCACGCCCAACGGAACGTCCACACGTATGTAGGGATAGCCCTATGAAGACACCATCGAAATTGATTTTTCGCGCTACCATCTTCACGGCATTGTCCCTCGCGGTTACCGCGACGTACGCGGCCTCCATCGGGTCGTCACTGGCCGATGCGGTGC
>JAOTWM010000658.1 GCA_029862885.1 Gammaproteobacteria bacterium | reverse complement strand
AAGCAGGTTTTTCTAGGCAGTGAGGGAACGCTGGGCGTCATTACAGCAGCTAGCTTGAAGTTGTACCCAAATCCCGGCAACACCACGACAGCCTGGGTGGCCATGGAATCAGCGCAACACGCGGTACAGATGCTGGCGCGTGTGCGTGAGACCCTGTCTGACCAGGTCTTGGCTTTCGAACTCATGTCTGACCGGGCCCTGCGATTCGTCCGGCGACATATTTCTGATGTCACGTTGCCATTCGGGGATAATTACCCTTGGCACGTGCTACTGGACGTTGCGGTCGCTGACCGCCAGGAGGCACTGGAAGGGGCCTTGGCCGCAGCAATTGAAGAGGGCATCGCGGTCGATGCAATCATCGCCAAGAGCGCGAAAGAGGCAGAGAAATTCTGGCGCATACGCCACTCAATTTCCGACGCCCAGCGGCCCGAAGGTGCCAACCTTAAGCACGACATCTCCGTGCCGATTAGCCAGATCGGTACATTCCTGACCCGCGGGCAGACACTGCTGGAAAACATGATGCCAGAGGCTCGTTTGGTCGCATTTGGGCACGTTGGCGATGGCAATCTGCATTACAACATCGCTCAGCCTGCCGGTGCAGATGCAGCGGAGTTTTTGGCGGCCGGAACAGAGCTATCAGATGCGATCTACAAGCTGGTTGACGACCTCGATGGGAGTTTTAGCGCCGAGCACGGTGTCGGCGTCAGCAAAAAGGCACTTCTGGCCCTGTATCGGGGGTCGGCCGAAATTGACCTCATGCGAACCCTGAAAAGAGCCCTGGATCCGCAGAATATCCTTAATCCCGGCAAGGTAATTTGACGACCAGTTCCGCGTTCGGACTGGTTTCAGGCGTTAGACTTAGACTCGATAGGATTAATTTTTTTGGGCAATTGCCTGAGAATGGCGACTTTAAGGGCTATGAGCGCAGAATCGGAAAAAATCCGCGAGTCGTTGGTCGGTCAGCTGTCGAGCTTTGATGAGAGGCTTGATGAGAAGATCGATGACGTACAATTGCTGGCTGGTATCCAGGACGGCATTGGACGCTTGCTTAGAAGTGATGGCGGCAACGAGGCTGATATTCGCCGTGTGCTTCAAGATCGCTATGAGAATGGCGATCTGCGCAAGGAGACATTTCAGCTTGTTAAATCCATGCTCGACGGCTACGTTTCGGAACAAGTTCCAACAACCTCTCTTGTCGCAGCACCCAATGCACCGGTTAAACCGCAAATGAAGAAGACGCCAGATCCCTCACAGACTACCGGCGATGACGCAATGAGCTCAACGATGGTCATTCCGACGGACGAACCGATAAAACCCGACTCAGCGGATAGCCGGGTACAGGTAGGTTCGGTACTGCGGGACCGTTTCATGTTGCAGGAACGGCTTGCTGGCGGCGGCATGGGCGTCGTCTATAAAGCACTGGATCGCCGCCTCGCTGAGGCGGGTTCGGAAGAGCCATGGGTGGCGGTCAAAATTCTGTCACCTGAATTTTCGCGCAACGGTGATGCGTTGCGTGCGTTGCAGCAAGAGGCAACCAAGGGCCGTTGTCTTACGCACCCGAATATCGTTCGATTTGTGGACCTTGATAGAGACGATGATCTCCATTTTATTGTGATGGAGTGGCTTGAGGGACGGACCCTGGCCGATATCCTCGATTCCAAAGATTCCAGGAGCATCGACCAGCAGCGTGCTTTTCGTATTGTCCGGCAAATCGGTAAAGCGCTGGACTATGCGCACCGTTGTGGAATTGTTCATGCGGACGTAAAACCAGCTAACGTCATGATTGTGCCCAATGGTGACGCAAAACTCTTCGATTTTGGTGTCGCTCGGGTACGGCAAAAGCAATTGCAGACCGAGCCGAATTTCGACCCAGGGGTTCTTGGTCTGTTCACGCCGGCCTACTCGAGTATGCAGGTGCTTACTGGTGAAACACCCGTGCCCGCGGACGACGTGTTTTCGTTGGCTTGCCTGGCGTATCGCCTCATCGCAGGTTACCGCGTATTTGGGCCGCGAAATGCGGCGGAGGCCGCTGAGGAAGGAATGAAGCCGCAGCAATTGGACAGCATTAATGCTGAACAATGGCGGGTACTGAAAAAAGCATTGTCGTACTCGCGTGTCACCCGATTTGACTCGATGGCTGAATTTATTGACGCGCTCGAAGTTGACGTTACCGAGCCTATTACGATCGATGTTCCCGCGCCCGCCCGGTTTAGTGATAGCAACGAAACCAGCGGTGTGGGTCGTTGGTTACTTGGTATCGTAATTCTGTTGGCCGTCTCGGGTATGGCCGCGAACCAGATGGGCTATCTGGACGATTTCAAAGCGCGTTACTTGCCTGTTGATGATCCGGCCGAGTTCGTCGAAACAGAGGCCATTGAGTCCAGCCTTCCAGCCGTACTGGAAGAAGCCGGGCCACTGGTTGAGGAGGCGCCTCTTGATG
>JAOTWM010000141.1 GCA_029862885.1 Gammaproteobacteria bacterium | reverse complement strand
TTCCGATCTATTCGTATCGCCTCTGAATCCAAAAAACTCCGCCAATAGACGTCGCGTCTCAACAATCATGCGTTCTGCCTCGACGGCAAGCTCGTGCCCCGCACGACCCGGATTCACACCGTAGCCACGGAAGAATTCGTCCATTGTCGCATACACGATTTCGGGCTTTGGCCACGTTGTTGCGGCATTATCTAAATAATAGTGCTCTTTCATTGCGTGTTTAACCTGGTGGAAATTGGTGACAATAAACGAGTCCTACATCACTATCCTAATAGTGATGGTGCGCAACTCCGATTAGCACGCTGCTACGCTGCAAGGGTACTCCAGTCAGCGCAGAACCGAATTGCGAATGCCGTAGCGGATTTGGAAATATAGACATTATTTTCTATTATGTTGAGAATTATCGCAATTTTATGCCAGTACCCGCGCATAAGTAACCAATTATGTTCCCCGCGATTGATAAAACCGCTTGCACGGGTAAGCCGTTACTGGTGGGTGTTATCGCTAAAACCCCGTATAATGCGGTAGCGCACGGCTGAGGTGGAGGTGCCTGTGTTGGCAAAACAACAACGAAAGCGCCGTGTGGGCCGCGATGATTATGTTCGCCTGCATCCGCTGCTGCTCGCGACCCTCGGATTCACCGCCGGCGCCATCGGTACTCTAATCGCCACCATTATCGTCGCTGAATTTCACTATGATGACAGCGGTGTCGCGGAGTTGATTCACGCCCAACTTCAGCAACCGGCGCTGTGGGTTGCCGACTTCGCACCGTTCTTAATGGCGGCGTGGAGCTACTATCTCGGCCGATCGGGTCAAAACAATATCTCTGCCCTTAGTCGGCAGATTGAAGCGCTGCGCACCCAAGCCGTGATGCTGGAGCATCAAGCTCGACACCATATGACCCACGATGTCTTGACTAATCTCCCTAATCGCGCCCTATTGTTAAAACGACTCAATCGAGCGATCCGCAATGCCAAGCAGGTCAAAGAGCGCTTCGCTGTATTGCGGCTCGATGTCGATCGGTTCAAGGAAATCAATGATGCACTGGGCCATGATCATGGCGATCAATTACTGACCGGGATTGCCAACCGCTTACTAAATGCGGTCGCTGACGATACGTTGGTAGCCCGCGTCGGTGGCGATGAATTTGTGATCCTGGTGCCCAACATCGGCGCCGTCAAAGACGCCACGGAAATCGCCGTTAGTATCGAAAAGACTCTGAAACAACCATTTACGATCGATACGCTAGATGTCGATGCACAGGTCAGCATTGGAATCGCACTGTATCCGGATCACGGAAATCGCAAGCAGGAGCTGCTTCAGCACGCCGAAGTCGCAATGTATATCGCAAAGCACGAGAAAAGCAAATTTAGTTTGTATCATTCCAGTTATGACAATCGCAGTCCGCAACGCGTAACACTCACCGCCGAACTGCGCCAGGCTATCGACCGTAATGACTTGGTGCTACAGTACCAACCGAAGATTCGATTGACGCCCGGGGCAACCCCAGAATTCGAGGGATTAATACGCTGGCCTCATCCGCGGCATCGAACTCTACCACCGCAAGAGTTTATTCCGCTGGCAGAACGCACTGGGTTAATTAAAAACGTAACTCAGTGGGTGCTCACGAACGCATTGCAGCAGTTGATACATTGGCACAATCAAGGATTGGATGCGAGTGTCGCGGTCAATATTTCAGCCCAAGATTTGCACGACGATGAACTCGTAGACCATATCGCCAAGCATTTGGCCAGACACAATATTGCGCCGCACCGGCTCGTATTGGAAATCACCGAGACCAGTATCATGGTCAACGAACAGCGCGCAAGCGACACACTGCACGAGCTCGCAAAAATGGGCGTGAGGTTATCGATAGACGATTTTGGGACCGGCTATTCGTCGCTGTCGCATCTGAGCGAACTGCCCATTCACGAAATCAAGATCGACAAGTCATTCGTTGCAGATATGGCCGGGAATCCGACCCATAAAATGATTGTCTGCGCGACGATTGACTTGGCCCACAACCTCGGCCTGGAGGTAATCGGTGAAGGGGTTGCGGATGAACGGACATTTCGCCAACTCGATGATCTCGGCTGTCATTCCGCCCAAGGCTTCTTTATAAGCCGCCCGCTACACGCGCAGGATGTGGCGGTATGGGCCAGAAGCACAAAGTGGCTATCACCGCTAACGCACCGCCATTAACTTAAGCCCTCTGACTTTGAGTAGTCAGCTCAAATATCTGCCGGTAATCCACGCTCGCTGAATCTCCGACTTCACGACGAACCCAAACCCAATATACGGCGTCGGCCAACTATACTCCGCGTATCGAAACCTCTATGTAACACGTCGATCGAAGCAGATGCTACACTTCAAGCGCCCGCGGGATACCAAGAGTTAGCGATGGGTGCGACATGTTTTCACAGGACTACTCATTTCAATACGCGACGGTCGAAATACTAACGCCTATGGTACGGCGCGTCGTTGCGCGTAATCCGAGTCCGTTTACGTTTTACGGCACCGGTACATTTATTATCGGCCATGGCGATGTCGCGATAATCGACCCGGGGCCTGAAATCGCCGAACACATTGAGACGCTACTCCACGCGCTGCGTAACGAAACCGTGACGCATTTGTTGGTCACCCATACGCATTTGGATCACTCACCAGCGTGCCGAACCGTCAAGGCAGCGACCGGGGCGACAACTTTTGGTTACGGACCTCACGGCTCTGGTCGATATCAGCGCGGCGAAACGGTCGAAGAAGGGGCCGATTGGGAGTTTATACCCGATGTCGCGATCCGGCATGGGGATATTATCGACGGCAAGGGCTGGACCTTCGAATGCGTGTTTACGCCTGGCCACACATCCAACCATATCTGCTTCCACTTGTGCGAAGAAGGTGCGCTGTTTACCGGCGATCATGTGATGGGTTGGTCCAGTACGATCGTGTCCCCGCCTGATGGCGACATGGGTCTGTATTTAAATAGCCTGCATGGATTGCGTTACCGCGACGATGCGAGCTATTGGCCAACCCACGGCCCCCAGGTCACGGATACCCGGCGATTAATAAATGGCTTGATCGGCCATCGCCTCCGGCGCCGGGAACAAGTTTTATGTGCCGTCCGCGACGGAACTCGCCGCATCCAAGACTTGGTGCCGAAAATCTATATCGAATTACCCACCGCAATGCACCCCGCTGCTGCACGATCGGTATACTCCACACTAATTTGGCTAGCTCAGGAAGAGCGGATCGAGGTCATCGGTGGATCTGGGATTGACGCGGAATTCGTGCCGATCAATCAGGGGGGTGGATAGGGCTTTTAGTCCGGTGGTTTCAGACGTAAGGCAGTGGGCCGGATATTGAATCAATGACTTAAGCGGTATGAAACTGGGAGAAATATCGTGCGACTCGAAAATAAAGTAGCCATTGTCACCGGAGCAGCGCAAGGAATTGGCTTCGGTATCGCCGAAGCGTTCGCCGCGGAAGGCGCAAGGGTTGTGTTGGCGGATGTAAACGCGAAGCAAGGTGTGACCGCGGCCGAAAGGCTGAAGAACGCCGCGTTTGTTGGCTGTGATGTCGGGGACGGCGAACAGGCGAGTCGATTGGTTGCCGAAACGGTCAACCACTACGGGCGGGTCGATATTTGCGTCAATAACGCGGGAATCTTGCGCACCGGCGATGTATTGGAAATCAGCGAGGACGATTTTGACGAAGTGCTGCGCGTCAACCTCAAAGGTTCGTTTCTGCTCAGCCAGGCGGCAGCCCGGCAAATGGTAGAACAAGGCGCTGGCAGCATCATCAATATGTCTTCGGTTAACGCAGTTATGACGATTCCCAATATCCTGCCTTACAACGTATCCAAAGGCGGTCTAAATCAGCTCACCCGGGTTATGGCTGTTGCTCTCGCCGATCGTGGCGTTCGCGTCAATGCTATCGGCCCCGGCAGTATCCTGACTAGTATGCTGGATAAGGTTATGGTTGACGACACCGCACGCCACAAGATTCTGTCGCGTACACCAATGGGTCGATTCGGCGAGGTTTCCGAGGTTGCAAAAATCGCGGTATTTTTAGCAACCGACGATTCGTCCTATATCACTGGTCAATGCATCTATTGCGACGGCGGGCGCATGGCACTTAATTATGTCGTACCGGTTGCCGATTGAGACTGACTGATTTCACCGTGGTAAGGGCGACTCAATTCGTGCACTGCATCCACCAACACGGCTACCCTGTCTGGATCGGTGGTTGGATGAATACCGTGACCGAGATTAAATATATGCCCGCTGCCAGCGCCATACTCCGCGAGTATTAATTCCACCTCCTCTCGAATTCGAGCGGAAGATGCCGACAGCACTGCAGGATCCAAGTTACCCTGCAACGCGCATTGCGCACCGACACGTCGCCGTGCGTCGCCGATACCGGTAGTCCAATCGATCCCTATTGCGTCGCAGCCGGTAGCAGCGATTGCCTCAAGCCACTGCCCGCCGCCTTTCGTAAATACGATGGTTGGAATTGCTCCTCTCTCGGCATGAGATTTGAGATTCATGAGTATTTTTTGCATATACTGCAACGAAAATGCATGATAATCGCGAGCCGTAAGTACACCACCCCAAGTATCAAATAACATCACCGCATCCACACCTGCCACGATTTGAGCGTTTAAATAATCGGCTATGGCATCGCTTAGTTTTGTCAGCAATACATGCGTCGATTTCGGGTCGGCGTACATTAGCGATCGGATTTTCATGAAATCCTTACTGGTTCCGCCTTCCACCATATAGGTTGCCAACGTCCATGGGCTACCGGAAAATCCGATCAACGGTACCCGCCCTGCCAGTTCAGCCTTGATAAACCGGACCGCCTGCAATACATAACGCAATTCAATATCCGGATCCGGAATGCCCAATTTCTGGATATCGTTCGCGCTGTTTAGCGGACGTCCGAATCGCGGACCTTCGCCCTCGTTGATGCTAAGCCCCAACCCCATAGCATCCGGAATTGTGAGAATATCGGAAAACAGAATCGCCGCGTCCAGATCAAAACGCTGGATCGGCTGCAAGGTCGCTTCACAAGCCAATTCCGGGGTTTTACACAGCGCCAAGAAATCGCCCGCCCGGGCGCGGGTGGCGCGATATTCCGGCAGGTAACGCCCTGCCTGCCGCATTATCCAAATCGGTGTTCGATCCACGGCCTCGCGGCGCAGCGCACGCAGCAAGCGATCATTTCGAAGGTGCAGTTGGCCCGCCATCGCGAATTACGACTCGAGATATCTCATGCTAAATCCATTTTCGGAAAATATTGAGCCTGTCCAGCGTCGAGTCCACAATTGATCTCTTCTAGGATCTTGAGCGCCGCATGTCGGGGATCGGCGGCGCCGTAGATAGGACGCCCCACGACAATGTAATCGGCGCCCCGGGATAATGCCTGACGCGGCGTAACGACCCGCTTTTGATCTTCGGCATTGTGTATCGGTCGAATTCCGGGGGTAACTATGATCAATCTATCGCCGAGTATTAAACGGAGTTGTTCCACCTCGAGTCCGGAGGCGACCACACCGTCACAACCGTGTTGCATCGCACGACGCGCACGCGATAGAACAAGTTCCTGCACGTCACACTGAAATCCCAGGTCGTCAAGATCGCCTTTGTCCAAGCTCGTTAATGCCGTTACGGCAAGAATGCCAATATCACCTTTAGCCTCTGCCGCTGCTCTCATTATACTGTCGTTTCCATGTACCGTAGCAAAACGCACCTTATATCGATTCAGCTGCTGTACGGCCTTACCCACCGTGTGGGGGATATCGAAAAACTTGAGGTCGACAAATACTTTCTTATTGTGTCTTGACAACCAATCGACTAGTTCAAAATAGCCGCCAGACATACACAGTTCGAGCCCGAGTTTATAAAATGACACCGCGTCACCGATATCAGCCACTAACGACTTCGCATCGTCAATGCCGGGCACATCGAGCGCCATAATTAGTCGTTCGGCCGGCGGAATTTGATTTCGAGCATCGTTCATATATATAAAATAGTTCTCCGTAACACCTGTCGCGCCGTGGCAAACCTATTTATCTTATATCTGCAGATAGTCAAGAATACCGGCGGCGGCTTCGCGCCCTTCAAACACAGCTGTCACCACTAAGTCCGAGCCACGTACCATGTCGCCACCGGCAAATACTCGTGGGTTTGTCGTCTGGTAGGGATATCGCGATGCCGGGCTGGCGACCACTCGTTGCTGCACATCCACATTAATCGCGTGAGTCGTTAGCCAATCCGCTGGGCTAGGTCGAAAACCGAACGCTATTATCACCCGATCGGCTCGAATCGCCTCATCCGATCCGATTACCGCCTCGGGGCGACACCGGCCGCGTTCGTCTGGCTCGCCCAGTTTCGTCGTCAACACTTTTACCGCCGTGCAAGTCGCATCGCCGATAATCTCAATTGGTTGCTTATTCCACAAAAACGTTACGCCCTCTTCTTTGGAATTCCACACTTCACGGCGTGATCCCGGCATATTTTCTTCGTCACGCCGATAAATACAAGAAACACTCCGTGCACCCTGGCGTATGGCGGTTCGAACGCAGTCCATCGCCGTATCGCCGCCGCCCAACACTGCGACATGCTGCTCGCGCATGTCTATATAATCGAAACTGTGCTGCCAACCCATGACTTGGCGGACATTACCGATGAGGTACGGTAAGGCTTCCACGACGCCGGACTTGTTCTCTCCCGGAAAACCGCCCCGCATGGCGGTATACGCACCCATCCCGAGAAATATCGCATCGTATTCTCCAATCAATGTAGCAAATTCGATATCTGTGCCGACGTCAGTTTCAAGTACAAACTCTACGCCCGCTTCCTCCAATAATGCGCGGCGTTGCAGCACCACTCCTTTTTCGAGCTTAAATGGCGGAATCCCAAACGTCAGCAGTCCCCCCACTTCGTGGTAGCGATCGAATACGACGGCCTTTACCCCGTTGCGCACTAATACATCGGCGCAGGCCAAGCCGGCTGGACCTGCACCCACGATCGCCACTCGATTGTCGGTCTGCACGACGTGGGACATATCCGGTCGCCAACCCTGACGCAATGCCTCATCGGTAATATATTTTTCAATGGAACCAATGGTAATCGCGCCAAACCCATCGTTTAGTGTGCACGCGCCTTCACAAAGTCGATCCTGCGGGCAAATACGGCCGCAGATCTCCGGCAGCGAGTTCGTCTGGTGCGACAATTCAGCGGCTTCGAAGAGACGGCCCTCATTGATAAGTTTCAGCCAATTTGGAATGTAATTATGAACTGGGCATTTCCATTCACAATACGGATTGCCACAGGAAATGCAGCGCCCAGCCTGTGCTGCCGCATAATGGGGTTCATATTCGCCGTAAATTTCGCCCCACTCGTAAACACGGGTCAATGCCGGGGTCTTGGGTGGATCCTGCCGCGGCAGATCCACAAACCGAAAATTCTTATTCATTGAAGTCGGAGGGGGAACCGCTATGCTGCTTCCATTAGAGTATCTAACAGTGTCTCAAGATCAGCAGCCTTCGGCTTAATCAACCAAAATCGTCCCACTAAGTCCAAGAAATCTTCGTGAACCGTCTGGCCCCACTTGCTTCCGGTTTCGGCATTGTAATCGGCAATAAACTCCCGAAGAAAATTCAGATGGGCCTCCATACTTTCCGGAGTGATCCTGTGGATATCGATTAATTCATGATTGTAGCAGTCCACAAACTGCCGTTCTTGATCGAGCACAAATGCTAGTCCGCCGGTCATGCCGGCACCAAAATTTATTCCGGTCTTACCCAGTACGACCACCACACCACCGGTCATGTACTCGCAACCGTGATCACCACAACCCTCGATTACCGCATGAGCTCCCGAATTCCTCACTGCAAAACGTTCCCCTGCGCAGCCGGCGGCGAGCAGCTTACCACCGGTCGCTCCGTACAAACACGTATTGCCCATAATTACCGACACCTGGCTTTTCAGGGGGCTGGTGGGCGGTGGATAGATTACAATTTGGCCGCCCGCCATTCCCTTGCCGACATAGTCGTTCGCATCCCCTTGCAAATACAGATTTAGGCCGCCCGCATTCCAGGCACCAAAACTTTGCCCGGCCGTACCGGAGAAGCGCAGTGTAATCGGGACATTTTCCATTCCGCTATTACCATACCGACGGGCAACCTCGCCGGACAACTGCGCACCAATTGAACGATCGACGTTTCGTATCTCGTAGCGAAACTCACCGCCGGACTTGGTATGAACGGCCTGCCCCACGTCACGCATGATTCGTCCAGCCAACTCGGCGCGATCGAATGGTGCGTTACGTTCGACCTGACAAGTCTGAGGCTGTGCCTCAACACGATTCCGTTGTCCAATTATGGGAGACAAATCCAGGCGGCGCTGCCTCTCCGTGTCGCCGGGAATTCGAGTTAACAATTCAGTCCGGCCAATCACATCCTCGAGCCGTTGAAACCCGAGCGCAGCGAGGCGCTCACGAACGTCTCGCGCGACGAATTGAAAATAATTGACTACATGATCCACCTTGCCGTGATAATGCTTGCTACGCAGCGTTACGTTCTGCGTTGCCACACCGGTTGCGCAATTATTCAGGTGACAAATGCGCAAGTACTTACATCCCATTGCTAGCATCGGCATCGTGCCAAAACCGAAACTTTCAGCGCCCAAGATGGCGGCTTTAACGACGTCTAACCCGGTTTTAAGACCGCCATCAGTTTGCAGTCGAACTCGACCTCGCAATCCGCTATTTAGTAATACTTGGTGGGTTTCCGCCAACCCCAACTCCCAAGGGCTGCCCGCATACTTAACGGACGTAACTGGGCTAGCACCGGTCCCGCCATCATAGCCGGAAATCGTAATGAGGTCTGCATATGCTTTTACAACTCCGGCGGCGATCGTACCGACGCCGGCTTCGGCGACTAGTTTTACCGACACCAACGCTCGTGGATTGACTTGTTTAAGATCGAAAATCAGTTGCGCCAAATCCTCAATAGAATAGATATCGTGGTGCGGCGGTGGTGATATGAGCGCGACACCAGGCCGAGAGTAACGTAGCGATGCGATCAAGTCGTTCACTTTGTGCCCCGGCAACTGACCGCCTTCTCCGGGTTTAGCCCCCTGCGCGATCTTGATCTGTAATACCTCGGCATCGACTAAATACTCAGGTGTCACGCCGAATCTTCCGGATGCGACCTGCTTGATCTTCGACGACCGCTCAGTTCCGTACCTATTTGGATGTTCACCGCCTTCTCCAGAATTGGATCGGCCTCCAATACGATTCATCGCAATGGCCAAAGTTTCATGGGCCTCGGGAGACAACGCACCCAGCGACATGCCGGCACTGTCGAATCGAGCCAGTATTGACTCGATGGGCTCAACTTCATCCAAGGCAATTGTCGGTCTGTCGTCACGTAGCCCCATTAGATCCCGCAACGTCATTGCCGGACGCTGATCGACGATCGCCGCAAATTCCTTATAGTGTTGATAATCCCCGGAGCGCACTGCAGCGTGAATCGACTGCACAACATCGGGATTGAATGCGTGGTATTCGCCGCCGTGAATATACTTTAACAACCCTCCCTGACTTGGTCGGATCCGGGGGTTCCACGCCTGCTCGTGTAACTGCCTCTGGTCGGCTTCCAAATCAGCAAAATTAGCTCCCTGGATACGACTTACCGTCCCCGCAAAACACAGACCAACCACGTCGTCACTAAGTCCGACCGCCTCGAATAACTGCGCACCGCGATAGCTAGCCACCGTGGCGATTCCCATTTTTGAAATTATCTTATACAAGCCCCTATTTACGCCTTTGCGGTAAGCACGCATCACGGCGACCGCATCCTTGACGTTTATTTCTCCACTACGCATCATGTCACGCAGTGTCTCATAGGCGAGGTAAGGATAAATCGCAGTCGCGCCGTATCCAAGTAACACGGCAAAATGGTGAGGATCGCGGGCCGTCGCCGTCTCCACAATGATATTGGCATCGCAACGCAACCCGGCGTCGATGAGCCGGCGATGGATTGCACCCGTTGCTAATAGCGCGTGCACCGGCAATTTGTCGCGGGCGACGCCCCTGTCCGAAAGCACAAGAATCGTCACTCCTTCGCGGATCGCCTGCTCGGCCTGCCAGCACAACCCTTCAATCGCGTCGGGTAACGCTTTGTCCAAAGGGTAGTTGAGATCGATGACACGATGCCGGTATCGGGGATCGTCAAAACTTAGTAACGCGTTGAACTTTCTATCCGACACCAATGGCGAATCTACCACCACTCGGGCGGCATGCTCCCGGGTCTCCTCAAACAAGTTCTTCTCCCGACCAAAGCAGGTCTCCAAAGCCATTACGATTTTCTCTCGCAATGGGTCGATTGGCGGATTGGTAACCTGGGCAAATTGTTGTCTGAAGAAATCGTAAAGCGATCTCGGCCATTCCGAAAAAACCGGCAACGGAGTGTCGTCACCCATAGATCCGACGGCCTCCTGCCCGGATTCAGCCAAAACCCGAAGCACTTGGTCACGTTCCTCGAAGCTCACTTGAAACATCTTGTAATATACTAATAACGAAGATGGGCTGATCCGCACAGGGTGCGATGGCTTGGCCAATAATCGTGTGTGTAAGCGAATCTGGTTTGCTTTTAGCCACTGTTTATACGGCCTGCGAGATTTGAGCCGCTCTTCGATATCCTCCGGCAGTAGCAATTCGCCCGTGGCGGTGTCGGCCGCGATCATTTGACCGGGTTTTAGGCGGCCTTTGGAAACAATATCGCGCTCATCACATCGATAAACCCCGATTTCCGACGCCAAGACGATATAACGGTCGTTAGTGATCACATATCTGGCCGGGCGCAGCCCATTTCGATCCA
>JAOTWM010000140.1 GCA_029862885.1 Gammaproteobacteria bacterium | reverse complement strand
GGACGCCGTTACCCGTATCGCTTCGAGGCTGCCGCTGCGTACCGCTTTATACATGAAAAAGGCCGTACCCAAACCAGTGCCAAACAACACCGCTGCACTAATGATGTGCAGAATCTTAAGTGACAAATAACCCCACATTTACCCGGACTCCAACGCATCCGAGCTAATATTGAGATGGCTCACTGCATCGCCAAATTCATCTAAAGAAATTAGCCCTACACACGGCATCGCGCCACGCCACTCGACCTTTCCAGCCGCAAGTTTACGGGCCAGGACAATAGCGGGCACACATGGGATTTCCGGTCCGTGGCCTTGTCTCGCAGTCAGGAACCAATCGATGGACCTAGCCGCACCATCGTGGCCGACGCCCGCGAGTCCGACATGCATTCCACCGTTATCGGTACCGAATCGATCGAATCGACCGCTGATGCGTTTTAGTGGCCTCGCGTAGCGCTCGAGCTGTTTAACGACGCCAGCGCGTACCAACCAGGCCAACCCCCACATACTCCATTGCATGACACTAAGTTCAAGCCCGGTGCGGAATTGCATGGTTTGGAGGCCCGGGTAGTGCTGCGGGAATAGGCTCAAGTCCGGCACGTCGCACGCCCCCAGCCACCGCGACCCAAGTTCCGGGTAGCGAAAACGCTGCAGTCCTTGCCAACCGTAAACCGTTTGCCATTCGCCTTGCTCGAGTTGCACGAACGGCCGGCCGCAGTACGACAGCACCGCCTCTAGTGTGGCGACCCCGCGTGGAGTGCGCTGCCCCGGGGCGATACTGGCCCGAATCGAAGTGAGTGTTTCAAAGTTCGGGAGATAGTGCTCGACGACCGCCGACGATACTGCCGGTAACGTGCTCGCGCCGCTAACGGCTAACACGCCCGCCTCCCGGGCGGCGCGATCGAGCCGCTTGATGTTCGCGACAAACTCACGGCCGTCTGCCAAATCGATGTAGTGGATGCCCGCGGCAATACAGGCCTCGGCGACGTGATAGTTCTGACCCTGAAACGGACCACCAGTGTGAATGACGACGTCAATGTATAGCGCGGCAAGCCTTGCTCCGAAATCGGTGGCCCCGTGATCGACCGCGGCCATCTCATGGCGTTCCCGGTTTGCACCGAGCCGATCGCGCAGTGCATTGGCACGATCCAGACTACGCCCGGTGATGATCAACTGAATGGCGGACTCATCGGCGAGCGCCCGGCACACGCGCGTGCCGAAATGCCCGTAACCACCGAGCACCATTACTCGAACCGGCTGCGGGCCAGCGGGCCACCCGTCATCTGTCATCGCGCAACATCAACCCTCGAATTCTGCTACATTTTCGCGAAACGCACTCTACTATGGTGTGACGTACAGAGGAACTCGATATGGAAGCGCGGAAATTTCTAGATGATTTATTGGGCGCAGCCAAAGATCTGGCTACGCGCGGCAAGGGCGTTGCCGAAGAACGCATGGGGCTCCCGGACGCAGGACCGGAACGCGAAGCGATGCTCACGGGTCTGGGCAAAGGTGCGTTGGCGGCCGGCGCACTGGCAGTGCTATTAGGCACGGGAATCGGGCGGCGGTTGACGGGCACCGCGTTGAAGCTCGGCGGCCTCGCGGCCGTCGGTGGTGTCGCCTATCAAGCTTACCGGCAGTGGCAACAGCAAAACGACGATACGGTGGACACGCCGGTTGACAAGTTAAACACCGCATCGGCCGAACAACGCAGTCGCTTGTTACTGCGTGCGATGATCGCCGCCGCCAAGGCCGACGGTCATATCGATGTAAATGAGCGAGCCGCCATCGACGCCGAAATCGAACGTCTGGGACTCGATATCGATACCTCGGAGTTTCTAATCGGCGAACTCAGCCGCCCGCTCGACGTCGATGCATTAGCCGCTGAGGTCGATTCAACGACAGTGGCCGCTGAAGTTTACTTGGCATCGCGCCTCGTGATCGATCTAGATAACGAGCAGGAACGCGATTACCTAAATCGTTTGGCGGTCGCGCTCAAGCTTGCGCCGGAATTGATCGCACAACTTGAAAACGATATTTCAGGCACCTCTACATAAGTCTGGGCGAATCAAATTGGGATCCAAAATGATCGTTCACGACCTTTGCGGAGGTCCCTTCACCTCCTACACAGTTGGAGCTGCACAGTGACCCCACTTAGTCTGGAACAAGCTAATCGAATCATCGAACAAACGATCGCGAGTGCTCATGAAATGAAACTACCGCCGATTGGTGTCGCTGTGCTCGACAGCGGCGGGCACCTTAAAGCGCTGCAAATCGAGGACGGACTCGCGTTTTTGCGGATCCGCGTGTGTCATGCCAAAGCCTGGGGGTCGCTCGGGCTCGGCGTGGACTCGGCCAAGCTCGGCGAACGCTACCTGCAGGGTGGGATGAATCCCGGATTCATTGGCGCGCTGAACGCAATGTGCGATGGCCAAGCTGTGCCGCTGCCGGGTGGCGTGCTGATTCATGATGCGGAAGGTCAAATCATCGGCGCCGTCGGCGTCTCAGGGGCAGCGCCCGAGGACGACGAGAAATGCGCCAAAGCGGGCCTCAATGCGGCCGGTTGGAACGTCACGTAGCGGCGTATAAACGGCAACCTGCCGATCGACCATACAGATCGGGATCGTTTTCCGCTACAATCGCGCGCCTTCTGCTCCCGATTATCACCCCATGTTAGACAAGCTTCGCAATATTGCGATC
Source organism: Gammaproteobacteria bacterium (assembly GCA_029862885.1). Lineage (GTDB taxonomy): Bacteria > Pseudomonadota > Gammaproteobacteria > Arenicellales > JAOTWM01 > JAOTWM01. The sequence goes on along the minus strand of JAOTWM010000140.1, from coordinate 8,204 downwards.
ATCGCGCACGTCGACCACGGCAAAACCACGCTGGTGGACAAACTGCTGCAGCAGTCGGGCACACTCGACATGCGCGGCGGCATGGTGGAGCGGGTTATGGACTCCAACGATCTGGAGAGAGAACGCGGCATCACGATTCTCGCTAAAAACACCGCAATCCGCTGGCGCGATTACCGAATCAATATCGTAGACACCCCGGGGCACGCGGATTTCGGCGGTGAGGTGGAGCGTGTGCTGTCGATGGTGGACGCGGTTTTGCTGCTGGTTGACGCAGTGGAAGGGCCGATGCCACAAACCCGGTTCGTAACGCAAAAGGCCTTTATGCACGGCCTGAAACCGATCGTAGTGGTGAACAAGATTGACCGCGATGGGGCGCGCCCGCACGCGGTCATGGACGAAACTTTCGACCTGTTCGATCAGCTTGGCGCGAGCGACGACCAACTGGATTTTCCGGTTGTCTATACCTCCGCTATCGCCGGTACGGCAAGTCTCGACCTCACCACACTCGGTGTTGACCTGACTCCGCTGTTCGAGACAATCGTGACCCATACTCCGTCACCGAATGTCGATGCGTCCGGCCCGTTTCAGATGCAAATCTCGTCGCTCGATTATTCTTCCTATGTCGGGGCCATCGGCATCGGCCGAATTACGCGCGGACAGATCGGCCGCAACACAATGGTGCGAGTTGTAGATCGAGAGGGCCGCGGGCGCACTGGCCGGGTGCTGCAGATTTTCGGATTCATGGGGCTCGACCGGATCGAGATCGAGTCCGCGGAAGCCGGCGACATCGTCGCCGTAACGGGGGTGGACGCACTCGGCATCTCCGACACGCTGTGCGACCCCGACGCACCCAACGCCCTGCCCGCTCTCAGCGTCGACGAACCGACGATCAGCATGACGTTTCAGGTCAACAACTCGCCATTCGCGGGTCGTGAAGGCAAGTATCTGACATCGCGGCAACTGACCGATCGCTTAAACCGCGAAACGATCCACAACGTGGCGTTACGCGTCGCGCCCACCAATGATCCCGAAAAATTCGTGGTCTCCGGGCGTGGCGAATTGCACCTTTCGATCCTGCTCGAGAACATGCGCCGCGAGGGCTACGAACTGGCCGTGTCGCGCCCCGAGGTCATCTATCGGGAGCACAATGGCCGGCGCGAGGAACCGTATGAGCAACTCACCGTCGATGTGGAAGAACCTCATCAGGGTGCGATCATGGAGGCGTTGGGTAATCGCCGCGGCGAACTCAAAAATATGCAGCCTGACGGCAAAGGCCGCGTGCGATTGGATTACATGATCCCGTCCAGGGGATTGATCGGTTTTCAGTCAGAGTTCCTGACCCTGACCTCCGGCAGCGGTCTGATCTACCATGTATTCAATCACTACGGCCCCGCCTTTCGCGGAGAAATCGCGGAACGCCGCAACGGCGTATTAGTGTCGATGGCAACCGGCAAAGTGCTGGCCTATGCGCTGTTCAACTTGCAAGAGCGCGGCCGTATGTTCGTTCGCCCGGGCGAAGAGGTATACGAAGGGCAAGTCGTCGGCCTGCACAGCCGCGATAACGATCTCACTGTAAATCCGTTAAAGGCGAAGCAACTGACTAATATCCGTGCCGCCGGGAAGGACGACAATGTGCTGCTGGCGGCACCGCAACGTGTGACGTTGGAGCTCGGCCTCGAGTTAATCGCCGACGACGAGTTGCTGGAAATCACACCACGTAATGTGCGCGTCCGCAAACGACATCTTAAAGAATTCGAACGCAAGCGTGCATCGCGCTTGGCCAGTTGACGGGTCACACCACAACACGGGAATCACGATGATTGAGTGGAACGTATATCTATCAGGTGAAATTCACACCGATTGGCGCGAGCGCATCGTACACGGTTGTGAGCAAGCAGGAATTAAAGCGATGTTTTTGTCACCGGTAACCGATCACGCCGCCAGCGATGATATCGGTGAGGCGATCCTCGGCAAAGAAGACAACACCTTCTGGCACGACCATAAGAGCGCCAAAATCAATGCGATCCGCACCCGCAGCATGATCGAGAGTGCCGATATTGTCGTCGTCCGCTTCGGCGACAAATACCGACAGTGGAACGCCGCGTTCGATGCCGGTTATGCGGCTGCCATCGGCAAACCCATCGTCACCCTGCACGACCCAGCCCTGACCCACGCGCTAAAGGAAGTCGACGGCGCGGCCATGGCGGTGGCGGAAACTCCCGAACAGGTCGTGGAGATTTTAAAGTACACAAGCGCGACGTAGCGGTTTCGCTCCGCGACGACCGATCTGGGATTACAGATCCGCACTACAAGCCAATTCGACGGGATCGGCGACCTCGCGACCGGATAGACGCGCTATTTCGCGTATGCGCTATACCCGTTCAATGAAACAATGATGTAACGCGCCCGAGTAATTCCTCGGCAACGCGTCCTGAAATGCCGTGTCTTCGGCAATCGGCTCCTTGCGCCGCATTAACAACAGTGCCGCCGCACCGTCTCCGCTGACGCCTTCCAACGGCGCTACCGCCACTCCTAACGTGATGGGTTCACCGGACTCCGTGATCAACAGTTCCTCTTGGAATTTAATCACATGGGTCTCGTTCACATCGCGAATCGTCGGACAACCCCAGGCACAGGATTCGTTTTGTGTCGGCAACAATTCAAAGCAGCGTTTGCCGAACCACTGACTGGAAATAAGCGCGCGTCCCGGTTCGTTGAGATAAATGAACTCCATATGGCTGTTAACGACAATGCACGGGTTTGACTCGTCTTCCAAAAATGCCCAGCGCACGGCCATCTCGTCTTCGAGCAACGATTTCGGTCCGGTCGATTCTAGTATCATTGTCATTCACTCCACGCTGTTGCCAGCCTATACTTTACCGTTTTTCCCGGCCGGAGGGCAGCGTAGTTTTCATAATAGCGTTCGGCCGCGGTACACTGCAAAAAGTGCGCGGCGCAACGAGCCCCCATGCCGGCCCAATAGGTTTCTCATCGTACGAATACATCCCATGACCGACGGTCTCTGGTTGAAGGTAACCCCAGTCATTAAGATTCACACCGCCGAGCTGACCGAGCGCTTTATTCGCGCGCCCGGACCTGGCGGGCAGAATGTAAATAAGGTCGCAAGTGCTGTCCAGCTTCGATTCGATGTGCGGCACACGCAGTCGTTACCGGAGGAGGTGCGCTCCCGGCTGCTGCATCAGGCGCGTGGGCGCATCAACAACCACGGCCAACTCATCATTGAGGCGCGCCGGTATCGCGCCCGCGAGCGTAATCGCGAAGACGCGAGGCAACGGTTGTGCACGTTGATCCGCAAGGCGGCCGTGAAACCCGCAGTACGCCGCAAAACCAAGATTCCGGCTGGCGCCACTCAACGGCGGCTGACCGACAAGCGCAAACGTGGCGCCGCCAAAAAATTGCGCTCGACGCCCCACGAAGATTAATGCGTACGACTTACCGACCATACTTGCTCGTAGCTACACCAACAACGCTTCGGAACCTCTATGAATCATCGCTCAGAACGTGAACACCTGGCCGCTGCGCTACGCTGGGCCGCCAGATTGGGATGGCAATCCGGCATTTGTAACCATTTCAGCCTTGCCGTTGGCGCCGACGCCGTCGGCCCGGCGGGCGTGCTCATCAATCCGCAAGGCTATCATTGGTCCGAGGTTACTGCGTCGTCACTATTACTGATGAACGAATCCGGCGCCGTCATCGACGGTGAGGGCAGCGTCGAAACCACAGCATTTTATATTCATCTCGCGATTCATCGGCAAGTGCCGACTGCACGCTGCGTTCTGCATGCGCATCCACCGTATTCGACGGCAATCATGTGCGCCGAGGGCGGCCGACTGCGCAACTGCCATCAAGACAGCCTGCGCTTCCACCGGCGCATCGCCTACGATAACGAGTTCGGCGGCATAGCGGCGGATGACAACGAGGGTTGGCGTATTGCCTACGCGCTCGGCAACTGTCCAATCATGATGATGGCACATCACGGAATTACAGTGACCGGGCCGAATGTCGCGCACGCACTCGACGATTTTTATTACCTCGAACAAGCGGCGCGCTTTCAAGTTCTCGCGCAATCAACGGGCGCAGCACTAAAAGTTATGGACGACAACCAAGCCGACCGGCTGGCGCCGGGCTTCCAAGCCATCGACACACAGACCGAAGATCATTTTGCAGCAATCCGCCGCATCCTCGATCGCGAGGAACCCGAGTACAAAGAGTGAATGCACGACCCCTGTTGGAGACTCGAGCGTTACCGCTAGTACTCGAGGCGGAACGCGACGCGAGTGTGCGGCGTTTGACTTATTGGTTGCAAACTCACCTGCAATCCGTCGACGAATGGGCCCACGCGGCAGGCGTCATATTGATTCGGGGTTTTGAGATCGCATCGGCGGAAGACTTTCGGGCCGTATGTGTGGCGGTCCGGCCGGAACTTCGCAACTACATAGGCGGTGACTCGCCACGTCGGTCGGTAACCGATCAGGTCTACACCTCCACCGAATACCCAGCCTATCTCGAAGTACTGCTGCACAACGAACTGTTCTATGCTGGTTGGTCACCCAGCCGCGTGTTTCTTGGATGCCTCGTACCGGCCGGTGCGGGTGGCGACACCCCTGTCGATGACGGCCGCGAAATTTACGCGCGCTTACATTCGGATGTACGCGACCGCTTTGAAGCACGCGGCGTAACCTATCTTCAGCATCTGTGGGATGCGGATGGCGAACCCGTTACGGGCAAATCCTGGCAACAAACATTCGAATCGACCGATCGCACGACCGTCGAGGCTTATCTGCGCGATGCGGGAATGGACCACGCTTGGACCGAACTCGGATTACGCACGGCCGCGACCCACCCGGCTGTGCTCACCCATAGCGTGACCGGCCAGAGATGTTGGCACAACCAAGCCGATCAGTGGCACCGTGGCATCGCGAGCCTGAAGGACTCGGTGACCGGCCCCACAAACTCGACCGCGATTGCATACACAGCCGGCACCGAAACATTACGGCACCATGTCACCTATGGCGACGGTACCGAGATCGATGTCGCCGATTTACTGCAGGTGCACGAGATATCGGGCAGCGTCCTTCTCGCCGTGTTTTATTCCGTACAACGACGGATATTCAAAAACGACCCCGGCTAGCGGCCACACGGGCCGATCTCCGACGCACATCGAAACGGCGGATTCCGCGGTTGCGAACTCCACTGATTTGAATTCTCGGGAACTCGCAAATCATTTGCCGATTTTCGGCTGCGCCTCCAACAGGCCCGCATCGCCAATAATCGGCCCTCTTAATTTCGCAATGACCGCGAATTCGGATGTTGTTACCATAAGTCGAAATGACGAAACCCCACCCAACCCAAGACGGCTTCGTTTCACTTTGGCCGACAACGGTGTTGCAACGCCAATTGCCCGGTTACGAGGCAGCAAATCGGGTGTTGTGCAACCTGATCGAAAAGTTGGAGGACAGCAACAGAGACCTAACGACCGATTACGCGAGCGATAACCTACTGGCCGGGGACAATCCCACAATCTTGTGGTTGCGCGAATGTATTAACAAAACGGTCGCGGATTACTTCCGCCACTTCGGCGCGGACTACCCGGTTGACTGGAGCCTTCATGGTTGGGCCAATATCAATCGGTTTGGCGATTATCACGATCTCCATAACCATCCGCACTCGTATTTGAGCGGCACGTACTACGTGAGTGTGCCCGAACACATGGAAGAGCTTGAAACCCGCGCCGATGTTCGTCCCGGACGCATTACGTTTTACGATCCCAGGGGCGCGGTCAATATGACTGCAATTCGCAACGACCCGAATATCGAGGCGGAGTACACGGTTAACCCCGTACCTGGGATGATTATGCTTTGGCCTGCATTCCTGCATCACTTTGTGCATCCAAATCTATCGAAACAACATCGGATCAGCATCAGCTATAACGTCATGCTGAAGTGGTCGGATGATTACCTTCCACAGCAGATTTAGTTGCCGCGAGCCGCGATGCCTGCTTGCGTTGGGTTTCCTCCAGTGTCCGAGAGTGGTGCGAACATTTTAATCTTGGGAAGCCTGCCGGGTCGGCGGTCACTCGAAGCACGAGAGTATTACGCACAGCCGCAGAACTGTTTCTGGAAGATTATGGCTGAATTGTTCGGTGCGGGTCCGGACTTGCCATACGTAAAGCGATTACAGCACTTAACGGCAAACCGGATTGCACTATGGGATGTGGTCGCATCGGCCGAACGCGCCGGAAGTCTGGATACCGCTATCGTACCCACGAGCGTGCAGGTGAATGACATTTACGGATTTCTGTCTACGCACGCGGAAGTCAGTTTGATTTGTTTTAACGGCATGAAGGCCGCGGAGCTGTATCGCCGCTACGTGCTGCCGACGCTCGACGATGCGTTTTCGTCGATCCGTCATGAAACCCTGCCGTCCACGAGTCCCGCCCATGCCTCTATGCGGTATCCGGAAAAGTTGAAACGTTGGGCCACCGTGATGGGCGCGCGATGCGATAGTTCGAGTTAAAAAGTAGTACGATACCGCTACGATCTCATCCACTCCCCTTGTTCCGCTTCGCCCACCACTCGATTCGTTCTGCTACGGTCTTCTCGAATCCGTGTGTGCTCGGCTCGTACCACTTTGCTCCTCGCAATACTTGCGGTAGATATTCCTGACCCGCGGCGTGGCCTTGCTCGGCGTGATCGTAGCGATAACCCTTGCCATAACCGAGATCCTTCATGAGGCGCGTAGGCGCATTACGTATATGGTGCGGGACCGGTGCGGACGGATGGTCACGTGCGGCCTGCTGGGCACGGCCCCAAGCTTCGTATATGCGATTCGACTTCGGCGCTGTGGCAAGATAAATCACGGCCTCCACCAACGCCAATTCGCCTTCAGGCGTACCGAGAAAGTGGTACGCGTCCTTCGCGGCCAATGCAATCTGCAATGCTCGCGGATCGGCAAGACCGATGTCTTCCGCCGCGATACGCACCACGCGGCGTGCAAGATACATGGGGTCTTCGCCACCATCAATCATTCGTGCGAGCCAAAACAGCGCGCCTTCCACGTCGCTGCCCCGCACGGCCTTGTGCAGTGCCGATATTACGTTGTAATGCTCTTCCCCTCCCTTGTCGTAGCGGGCCACGCGGCGCTCCAGTACGGACTCGACTAACTCAATGCAAATGGCATCGGTGGATGAGGACGGTAATGACGTGACGTGGTCCCAAACGGCCTCGGTTGCGTTTAATACGCGGCGCGCGTCACCGTCGGCGTGGCGCACAAGAAGATCCAGCGCATCTTCGGCGAGTTCGCCGCCGAGGCTCGCCATTGCGCTCTCCACGATGCGGCGGATATGCGCAGCCTCCAGCGGTTCCAATACAAAAACGCGCAACCGCGATAACAGTGCGGAGTTGAGTTCGAACGACGGATTTTCCGTGGTGGCGCCGATCAGCGTGATTACGCCCTCTTCGACCCACGGCAGAAATGCATCTTGCTGTGCCTTATTGAAACGGTGTATTTCGTCGCAGAATAGAATGGTTCCGCGGTTCTCGACTTCGCGACGCTGTTGCGCCTGCTTCGTGATCTCGCGCACTCGGGGCACGCCCTCGGTCACCGCGCTGAATAGCACGAATTCGCGCTCGGTGTAATTCGCAATGAGACGCGCGAGCGTGGTTTTGCCAGTACCCGGTGGCCCCCAGAACACCATGCTGCCGACGGCTCCGCGTTCAATGGCGTCGCGCAACGGCTTCGCAGTACCCAACAAGTGCTGTTGCCCGAGAAATTCCTCTAACTTTTCCGGGCGCATACGATGTGCGAGTGGGGTTTGACGTTCTCCCACCGAAGCGAACAGCGAGGATTGCGAGGTCACAGCAAAAACTTCATCCGTAGTTTGGCATGATTACAAGCGTTACAAATGCCGGGTGCGGTCCAATACATACACAATACCGCGTGCATTGGCAACGCGCGACCGGGCGCGAGTACTATACTTCCGTGATCGATTTCGCTTCTGACATTCGCAGCGACGGGCAGCGTCTACGACGCGCGGCGATAGCGGCCGCGTATTTCGTTGGATTGATCTGGTTGATATGGCTCATCGCGTCCGTATTCGGCGTAGAGCTACACCACTATGGCGTGTACCCGCGACGGTTCGATGGCCTGGCCGGATTGCTGGCGGCACCGCTTCTGCACGGATC
>JAOTWM010000139.1 GCA_029862885.1 Gammaproteobacteria bacterium | reverse complement strand
TCATACAAGAGTCTTACTCGTTTGAATGGTGGGCGCGCCTGAATGATTCGGCGCACCGTATCAAAGCGGGGAGGTACAAATTCGCGGAACGCGCCTCGTTGCAAGAAGTCCTGCAACAACTCGTGAACGGCGACGTCATCCAATATTCCATCACGTTTATTGAAGGTTGGACTTTTCGTGATTTTCGCCGCGCGCTCGCAGCGAATCAACGAATTCAGCACACAACGGCATCGCAATCAGACGCCGAAATAATGGCGGAGCTGGGTTTCCCGGACGACCATCCCGAAGGTCGATTCTTCCCGGATACCTACCGGTTCACTGCCGGTGTGTCGGATATACTAATCCTGCGTCGCGCACACCGCCGCATGACAGAGATACTTGAGGAGCAGTGGCAGACACGTAACCCGGACATCGTATTGAAAAGCACCTACGAGACATTAATACTCGCTTCCATTATCGAAAAGGAAACGGGCGCCACCAATGAGCGAGAATTAATTGCGGGGGTGATGTCCAATCGCTTGCGGCTGGGTATGCGGCTACAAACTGATCCGACGGTAATTTATGGGCTAGGGGAGGAGTTCGACGGCAATCTTACACGCCGGCATCTGCGCACCGATCACGCCTATAATACGTATACACGAAGCGGTTTGCCGCCGACTCCGATTGCGATGCCGGGGCTTGCAGCGATTCGCGCGACCTTAAATCCGGCCAAGACCAAAGCGTTGTATTTCGTGTCGCGCGGCGACGGCAGCCACGAATTCTCGGACAGCCTGCAGGCTCATCAGCGCGCTGTACGCAAATTTCAATTAGGGAAAAACGATTGACTCGAACTCGAAGCACTGATGAATGTAACCAATAGGCGCGGCCGATTCATTACCATGGAAGGGTCGGATGGGGCTGGAAAATCCACTAATTTCGAATATGCACAATCATTGTTGGAACAGGCCGGACTTGAGATAGTACAAACCCGCGAACCGGGAGGAACGGGCCTCGGCGAGAAGCTACGAGAAGCATTATTGCGGCGGCAAGGAGTGGCGATCGGTACGGCTGCCGAAACCTTAATGATATTTGCAGCCCGCGCACAGCATATTGAAGAAGTCATCGAACCGAACCTGGCTAAAGGAAAGTGGGTACTGTGCGATCGGTTTACCGATGCTACGTATGCGTATCAAGGTTACGCACGCGCTCTCGGTGCTGAGCGGGTGGCCGTGCTGGAGAATTGGGTGCAGGGGCCGTTGCGACCGGATCTCACATTATTGCTGGACGTGCCGGTCGCTCTGGCGGCGAAGCGGGTGGGAACTCGCGGCACACCGGATCGTTTCGAGCATGAGGATAGCCAATTCAAGGCGGCGGTACGGTCCGGTTATCTCGAGTTAGCGCGGCGCGATCCCGACCGCATACAGCTGATCGACGCGAGTCAGGATCTCGCCGCCGTACAGGCCGATTTAGCGCAGGTGATCCGGAAGTTTCTAATGCAATTTGATTCCGAAACCGAATGCTAACGGTTCATCCATGGAATGACATGTTGTGGGACCGACTCCTACAGGCGAATCGATCGCTGCCTCCAGGGTTGCTGTTTGCCGGCCCCGCGGGCCTGGGTAAGGAGGCGTTGGCGCTGCGCTTGGCCGCCTGGCGCCTATGCGGCAGTGCGAAAGATAGTGCTGAGCCGTGTGGCACCTGCCAGAGTTGCCGGTTGGTATCGGTCGGAACGCACCCGGATCTGCATATTGTGCAGTCGGAAGTCGCCAACGCCGCGGCTGACTCCCCATTCGCTGAACTGGGCCGGCGTTATCTCTGGGCCGAGAATACCTCACGATCGGCAAAACCAAAATCGATCATTGCCGTGAACCCAGTTCGAGCGCTGATTACCGCGTTGCTGAGTCATGCGCATTTTGGGCATGGCAAAGTGGCTATTATCGGACCCGCCGAGCGGATGAACGTGAATTCGGCCAATGCGTTGCTAAAGTTGTTGGAGGAACCGGCCGACGACACCCTGCTCATTCTCTTGAGTTCAATGCCGACGCGATTAATGGCGACTGTTCGCAGCCGTTGTATGCGAGTTGAGTTTGCACCACCCGCCCTGCCCGTGGCCGTCGATTGGCTGGCGTCGCGCGTCGGCAACGACGCCGAAGCACTCCTGGCGCTTGCCGGGGGGGCGCCACTGAGCGCTGCTGCGCTTGCTGAATATGGGTTCCCCGGGTGCCGTGACAAATGGTTGGATGACGTGGCGGCACTTGCGAGCCGCACGCTCGACCCTTTGATCTGTGCCACCCGTTGGCATCAAGCCGGATCGGCAACGGTGCTGGGGTGGTTGCATGGTCTGATTGCCGATTTGATCGGGTTGGCCTCGGGCGCGACGCCGCGTCGGTTATTCAATCTCGGGTGTGAGAGCCAGATGCGGCCATTGGTCGGCGGAATACCCAGCGCCACATTGCATGAGCTATTTGACACGATTGGCCGCCGACGACGAATTTTGGACGGTTCCGTCGACGAGCGCTTGCTGATTGAGGATATTGTGATTAAGCTTAGAGAGACACTGACTGGGTGTGGTCAAAATACCATACAGTCGGTGGGATAGGTAACGTGATGAGTAAGGCAAGTAACAAAGACGCCAGGAATGGCGCCAACGGAGCGAACGGGGCGCAGGCGGCCGATGGGCAGATTCGGCCGTCAGTATTGTCGCTCACGATCAAGGATAAAAGCGCGTTGTATTCTTCATATATGCCATTCTTGCAAAACGGTGGGTTGTTCATCCCCAGTAATAAGCACTATAAGCTTGGCGAAGAAGTATTTATGTTGCTGACGCTGCTCGAAGAACACGAGAAAATTCCGATTGCGGGCACGGTGGTGTGGGTCACGCCGGTGGGAGCACAGGGGAACCGCGCGGCCGGCGTCGGCGTGCAGTTCAGCGATAAAGATTCCGGTGCGGCCCGCAACAAGATCGAAGCTATGTTGGGCGCTGCACTACAATCGGATCGGCCAACCCACACGATGTAAACAACGCGCGTCACGGCGTTGCACCCCAGAACTTTTTCGAGCTGATATTGACGGATGCGGCTCGTCGATTCGCACTGCCATATAAATTTCGCGGAACTGTCGGATCGCGGCGATGCGGTGCTGCAAGACGCGCACCGTGCTGGAGTAGGCCACCTGTTATGCGTGAGCGTGGCACTGGAAACGTTCCCCGCGGTGCGCGACCTTGCACAACGTCATTCCCGTGTTTTCGCTTCGGTCGGAGTACACCCCAATGAGATCGAAGGGATTGATCCGTCGGTGGAACAGTTGGTCGCACTCGCGGACGACCCGCTAATCGTCGCGATTGGTGAAACCGGGTTGGACTACTTTCGGAGCCGCGGCGATTTGCGCTGGCAGCATGCTCGGTTTCGACGCCATATAGAAGCCGCGCGACAGGTCGAGAAGCCTCTCATCATTCACACCCGTGACGCAGGGGACGATACCGTTGCCATAATGCGCGATACGGGTGCCGCCGAGATCGGCGGCGTGATGCATTGTTTTACGGGGGACTGGGCGATGGCTAAGCAGTGTCTGGATCTCGGTTTTTATATCTCATTCTCGGGCATTATTACGTTCAAGAGCGCTGCAGCGTTGCGCGAAGTTGCAGGCAAAGTTCCATTGGATCGGTTACTGGTCGAGACCGACTCGCCGTATCTGGCCCCGGTGCCGCATCGCGGTCGAGTCAATGAACCGGCCTATGTCCGGCATGTCGCAGACTGTCTTAGTAGTCTGCGGGGTATTGACGAGGAGCTTCTCGCCGATGCCACGACAGATAATTTCTTCACACTGTTCGCGGCGGCCAAACGCGCCGTTTCAGACCCGATTCCGGACCCAATTTGCCAATAAATGGCACAGAATCGCTGTTTTCAAGGCGTGTTCTGGGAAGCGTGTTATGGGAACCAAATTTGCGAAGATTTGCCGAAAATGTGGTAAAATCGTGTAACTCAACGGAGTTGAGGACGTATTGTGAAACGAATATCAAAACCGGCATTACACAGCGCAGAAAAGCGTGAATACCGGCGCGTTCCTGTAAATTCGGCCGTCGGGGTTCGGAATTCGATGCGGTTGCTGGGCGACGCGGGCGGCAATATGGCGGACTATGAGTTGGTCGATATGTCCTTCAATGGCGTACGAATTCGCGGCAGTATGGCGCCGGGCGAAGTCGGCGACCGGCTTGAGGTCGAACTGCCGGCGGGAAATAAACTCAAAATCGGCGCGATCGGGACTGTGGTTCGGATTGACCGCGAAGCGGATTGTTGTATCGCCTGTGTGCATTTCGAGCGCATTTCGATGGCCGATCAAGTCCAGCTCGATCGCATCCTTTCGCTGTTGAGCCCCGAATCGACATCGACCGAGCGATTGTCGCCGCTGCAGCGCAAAATGCCATCACGATCCCGCACTATCGTCTACAGCCCGATTTAGTCGATTCCGCCGGGGCTCTCCCCACATCGGCCCGACTACGTCGCCGGTGCGCAGCCGCTTCTGAGGGGCGCTAGGAGTCGCAATGCCCCACGTCGCACCACAGATAGCGTCGAATTCGGACCCGCTACTGCAACCGTTTTCCCTCAAGGGGCTCGAGTTGCGAAACCGTATTATGAGTACGAGCCACGCCCCGGCTTACGTGCAAGACGGTAAACCCCAACAGCGGTATCGAGCCTATCACGAGGAGAAGGCCAAGGGCGGTATCGCGCTTACGATGTTTGGTGGTTCATCGAATATCGCGTTGGATTCACCGTCCGCGTTTGGGCAGATCGATATCAGCAACGATTCGGTGATACCCCACTTTCAGGCACTCGCCGATTCAGTGCATCGGCACGGCGCTGCGCTGATGTGCCAAATCACCCATATGGGCCACCGTACCTACTGGAACGTGAATCACTGGTTTCCGACCATCGCCCCGTCGCGGGTCCGCGAACCTGCCCATCGATCGTTCCCAAAAGCGATGGAACAAGCCGATATCGATCGAGTGGTCAACGCTTATGGCGAGGCGGCGAGGCGATGCAAAAACGGCGGCCTGGACGGCGTCGAGTTATTGGCCCACGGTCATCTGCTCGGACAGTTCTGGAATCCTCTGGTCAACCAACGTGACGATAGCTACGGCGGGTCGTTGTCCAAGCGCATGCGTTTCAGCTTAGAAGCGCTGGCCGCCGTGCGGCGTGCGGTCGGTGATGATTTTGTAGTGGGTTTGCGATTGGCCGGGGATGAAATGCGTGACGGTGGACTCGATAGCGAGCAATGTCTGGAAATTGCCCGGACCCATGCCGCTAGTGGCCTGATCGACTTTCTTAATGTAAACGGTGCATCAATCGAGTCCGATGAGGCATTGTCTCGGCACCTGCCGGGGATGGCCTACCCGAATGCCCCGTATTTGCACCTGGCTGCCGCGGTACGCCGCGAATGCGGATTGCCCGTGTTTCATGCTTGCAAAATTAACGATCTTGCGACCGCACGCTACGCGATCGAATACGGCCAGGTGGACATGGTCGGCATGACACGCGGACATATGGCCGATCCCCACATTGTCAATAAGCTGATCGCCAATCAAGAAGATCGCATCAGGCCCTGCGTCGCGGCGGGTTACTGTATCGATCGCATCTACGAAGGTGGTGAGGCGTTGTGCATTCATAACGCCGCGACCGGACGCGAGCAAACGATGCCCCACGTGATTCCGAGATCAGCGCACGCGCCGTGTAAAATTGTAGTGATTGGCGCCGGCCCGGCCGGATTGGAAGCGGCTCGAGTAAGTGCGGAGCGCGGCCATATGGTTACGGTGTTCGAAGCCGGGAGCGAAGCCGGCGGGCAGATCAATATTGCGTCCCGGGCCGGTTGGCGGCGCGATCTCATTGGCATCGCGCAGTGGTTGATTTCCGAAGTCAAACGATTGGGTGTCGAGATTAACTATAACGCCTACGTTGAATCCAACGATGTGCTGGCGCTCGATGCAGATATCGTGCTCATTGCCACGGGGGGTATTCCGGATACCGAATGTGTGATGGGTTCGGAACTGGTGACGAGTGTTTGGGACATACTGAGCGGCGCTGCCAAGCCCGGTGAATCGGTGTTATTGTTCGACGATAACGGGCAACACCAAGGACCATCGTGTGCGGAGTTCTTGGCGGAGCGCGGCGCCGATTTGGAGTTCGTTACCCCGGATCGCTCGGTAGCGCAGGAGATGGGCAGTACCAACTTTCCGGTCTACCTGCGCAATTTGTATCGACATGGCGTGACCATGACGACGGATCGGAAGCTGCTGAAAGTCAGCCGCCACGACAACCGCCTGCGCGCCGAGTTAGAGAATGTGTATACCGGGCAGAGAGAAGAGCGTTTCATCGATCAAGTAGTGGTCGAGCATGGCACCGTACCAGCGGACGAACTGTATTTTGCTCTCAAGGCGCATTCCTGCAATGACGGCGTCGTGGACATGCAGGCATTGATTGACGGTCTTCCGCAACCCGTCGGCGCCGATCGTGTGGACGGGTTTCGCTTGTACCGGGTCGGTGATGCGGTGGCCAGTCGTAATATTCACGCAGCGATTTACGACAGTCTACGATTGTGTAAGGATTTGTAACCGAAATCTGTCTTCAAAGTATGCCCGCCGACGTGCAGGATGATTTGGCGCTAATCGAGACGGGACTGTTCAGTAATTGTTTAGCAGCACGCCAGGAGGTTGTCGTGAGCAACATATTCCCCATTGTCAATCTCACGGATGTCGAGCAGGAGGCATACGGTCAGGGCGACGACTTCGCCGCCATATTAGCCCGGGTTGGACAACATCTCGGCAGTAAAAAAATCGGTATAACCCTGGTCGAACTTGATCCCGGAAAAAAGGCGTGGCCGTATCACTTGCATTTCGGTCAGGAGGAAATGTTTGTCATCCTGGAAGGGCATGGCACATTGCGGTATGACGATAAGCACTACGAGTTATCCACCGGGGACGTGGCTTTAACACCGGCGGGGCCGAATACCGCGCATCAAATCATCAACACTTCGGAGCACAAGCTTCGTTATCTCGCATTGAGCTCAAAAGACGATCCGGAAGTCTGTTATTACCCCGACTCCGACAAGATCGGCGCTTATGCGGGAGAGCACCCCGGTCGCGAACTAACGTTTCTGGCCCGTAAAGAAAACGCAACCGACTATTGGGATCGCGAATAAAAACGCCTATCGATGTGGCCTCGCACACCAACATTTCGTTGCGGAAGCCGAACGAATGCAATGAGGAATGGTGGCAAAACCCTAATCCTCGATGGTTGCGCGCAGAGCTGAAAGTATCGAGGGCCGACCGACTAAAGTGACTTTATTGCAGACGGTTATCGCAACCGCTTTGGGATATATCGGCAAAAATAACCCGCGATGAACATCCATACCGCGGCGCTGGAAAACACCACGGGCAACGAGAACACGGCCAGCAATACAGAATACAATCCGGGCGTAGCGAGCTGCCCGAAATCACGGTAGGTGACGAATACGGCGGTCATCTCGGAGCGCTCCCGGCTCCGAACGGCCCGGTAGAACAGTACATTTCCCACACCGTCGAGCATCGTCGCGCCCAATGCGCTGATGACTAATATTGCGGAAGCAATAACGGGCGATCCCGCATAGAGATAAACCAGCGTGCTCAGTGCCCCGGTCAAGAAGAAACCGGCCCGTAGTAAATACCGAATACCGTATCGTCTGCCGATCCATCCCCAGAAAGGCACAGACAACGTCCAGGCCGTGCCGATGGAAACCAGAGCAGCCCCGGCAAGCTCGCCCAGACCGGATCGTGCGGCATAGATCGGTGTATAGATCACAAACATGGTCCACCAGCAGGACCGAGCGAGCACGAGGGCGTAGGCGAGGCTGAGCCGTGGTTGCTTGAAGTATCTCGCAAGGTGGCGCAGTGGATTAACCATTTGTGATCCGGACCTGGGAATTATTACCGTATGCAACCCCAGCAAACGGAAATAGATGATCGATAGAAAAACAAAAACGGCACTGATCACAAACGGCAACTGATGAAAGAAGATTGTTTGAAGGTAAACACCCAGAAACGGACCAATGCATAGCGCGAGCACGGTACAAAACACTCTCCATGGCTCAAATCGGGTTAACTCACGGCGAGGAACTCGGGCCAGCACATAAAGTGTCAACGCGACTTCAGATGCGGCGATGGAAAAGACATGGCAGAACAGACCGACCGAAAAGAACACGAGATCGCCGGATGCCAATAGGATGACGGAAATGAACATCATCGCGCATCCGAAAAGAAACATCCGATAGTGTCCGATCCGCTGAATAACTACGGGTGTCACGAGCGCCGCTAGAATTCCACCGGCACTTATAGCGAACAGCAGAGTGCTGGTACGTTGCGCATCGCCCGTAAGCGCTAGCGTTTGCAGCGGGATGACCGACAACAGAATACCGCGGGAGAAAGATTGGACGAAAAACAGCCCCGCCAGATAGAGATAATTATTATTGGGCAATCCCGATATGCTCGACTATTACTGGCCCAGTGTGGGCCTAACTCCGGTCGGAACCAACCGGCGCTCCGACGGGCGGGCCCCGGCCCGTGTCCTGTTCATCTATCGGAAACGATATTCTGAACTCCGCTCCGGGATCGGCATTCATGACGTCGATCCGGCCGCGCATCGCGACGGTTAGTTGGTGTGCGAGTGCGAGTCCGATTCCGGTGCCGACGGTTTCGCGGGTAAGCTCGTTTTCGGAGCGATAAAATAGTTTGAATATTTTTTTCATCTGGTCGCGCGCCACGCCCGGGCCGTAGTCCCTAATTGAACATAGTACGGTACGATCACGTTGCAGCGTGCAATTAATATCGATCGATTTGGTCGCGGCATCGTGCGAAAATTTAATCGCGTTGTCGACAAGATTAATGATGATCTGGGCAAATAGGTCGGTATCGACCCGGATCACGGTGTCGGCAGCGGCGTCGGTACAGTGGATCTGCAATCCGAATCCGGCGTGCTCGACCTGCGACGAGATCTTTGAACGAATCCCGTCCATGATTTCAGATACACCGACCGGTTTTAGGGCCACCGGTAAATCATTTCGAGTCATGCGTGCGAGCTGCAGCACATTGGCGATGAGCCGTGATAAGCGTTCGCTTTCGGCAAATATATACTCGTAGTACGATTGTTTTTTATCTTCGCTTGCCCAGCCTTCACACAGCATTTCGCCATACATCCGAATCGATGTAAGCGGAGTGTTGAGTTCGTGGCTCACAGCCGATACAAAATCCTGTTGTTGCCGGGCCAACGCAATTTGCCCTTTGCCCAGTCGGTACATTAGATAGACACCACCGCACAAAACCAGCGCCAGCACTGCGGCGAGCCAACCCACTACCAGGGCGCCCGGTCCGGCCGGCAATTTGGTGACGCTAAAGATCAGCTCCAGTTCACTTAATGGCGACGATAATCGCGTTCGATACAACAGTGAACCGGTCAACTCGTCGGTGTTCGAGAGGTAACCACCTACGCCTGTACCGGTTATAGCCGACAACACATCCCCCCGGAATGCCACAATCAGCTTACTCATACGGGCTAAGCGGGTATTTCGGAATGCCGATTCGGTAACGCCTTTTACAAATGTTTCGGGATCGATTAATGCACCTTGCACATAGCGTTGGGAATCGCGCCAGACATTACGAAACAATACAAAATGTCCACTGTCGAGAAGACTGAATTCAAATGCGTCCAGTTCGCTTTCGAACGTCAGGATCGGTAGATTGGATGGTGCAGGGCTGGTTTGACTTACTGCGTCTACCGAGAATGCGGGAGCGGATTGCGGTACCAGGCTGCGCTCCTTCCGAGAGCGGCGCTTTTTAGCCTTCGACTCGTACATGGTCGGCGACCTGGCCGCGGCCGGTGCATCGATCTCCTTACGTTGCAGTAGGTCGTACGCATCGTCCAGCTTCAGGTCCTCGACCCGGCCCAGCTTGTTGATGGCTTGTTGGTCGCTGTTAAGCCGACTTGCTGTCGCTTTACGGGCGGTTTCTGCCGTCTTGAGTTTGTCGAATTCCGCTTGCGCTACGACTTCCGCTTCCTCAGGTGCGCCGCTCGCACCCGCCTCGACATCGGCCGGAGCTGCAAGAGCGACGGGGGAATCGGCGCGTACGGCCGCTTGTTCGCGGATTTGTTTGGGCTCGCGCTCAGAGATCTGGCTCAGATCCTGTAGTTCCGCTTCTTTAACCTCACGTAACGCGTCCTCAAAACGCTCGGTGCTTCGCGCCTCGTCACGCACGAGCCGATTCTCACTCAATATTGCGCGAATGTGGCCCGCTAATTCGCGACGACGTTCCTCGTCTTCCGCAGAAAGTTCATACGCCGCTGACGTAGCCCCCGCCGCAGGCAACAACGGAGTGGTAAATGTGCCGTGCACATCGACCTGAAAATAGCCCAGTACGCCCGGGATCGCCGACATCACGGGATAATCCGACAGCGGCGAGCGTTGCAGAAAACCGGCTTGCGGGTCACCCGCAACAATGAGAAATCCATAATCGGCGAACGAGCGCGCGCTTTCGATATCGATTATGTCCTGCAGCGCTTCATTAATGCGGCCGGACAACTCTTCGGCCAAAACCCGATACTGGTGAACCGTTTCCCACTTAAGTCGGCTGTAGGCCTGCACGACGAGGGCGGTGGCAGGAACCGCGAGCGCACAGAAAAACACCAGCAGCCAAAACCGCAATCGTCTGACCGTCAATCCGCCGAGCGCCATCAGTCCCGTATCAATCGGTAGCCGACGCCACGAACCGTAATCAGATGCCGCGGAGTGGCCGGTTCGGGTTCAATTTTGCGCCGTAATTTAGCGATATGAATATCGACGGTGCGTGTTGCAATATCCAAGTCCTTACCATAACCCCAGACTTTAGCGAGCAATTCGTCGCGTGGTACCGGCCGTGTCGAATTCACGTCGAG
>JAOTWM010000657.1 GCA_029862885.1 Gammaproteobacteria bacterium | reverse complement strand
TTCCCAAGCACGGCACCACCGCCGAAGGTTTGAATAAACTCCGGGCCGCGTTCGACCGAGAAGGGACGGTCACCGCGGGCAATGCGTCCGGCCTTAACGACGGTGCCGCGGCGTTGCTCGTGATGAGCGTGGAGAAGGCGGAAGCACTCGGCTTGACTCCGCTGGCCAAGGTCACTGCGTACAGCAGCGCCGGTGTGGATCCTGCGATCATGGGTACGGGACCGATTCCGGCTTCACAAAAGTGCCTCAAGAAAGCGGGTTGGACCGTGGATGACCTGGATCTCATCGAGTCCAACGAAGCGTTCGCCGCCCAGTCGATGTCGGTGAACTCCGATCTGGGCTGGGACACCGAAAAAATCAACGTTAACGGAGGCGCCATTGCGCTCGGGCACCCTATCGGCGCATCCGGGGCGCGGGTGTTGGTTACGCTTCTGCACGAAATGCAGCGCCGAGATGCCAAGAAAGGCCTGGCGACACTATGTATCGGCGGCGGGCAGGGCGTGGCCATTGCCGTCCAGAGATAAATCCACTTCAACTCCGACCCAGGAAACGACGATGACCAAGAAACAGCAGAATCCGTTTGAGCAGATCGAGGAATACAACCGGAATTTGACCGATTTCACATTACGGTTTACTAAAGCTATTACCGGAAGCATGGCGCCGGCAATCCGCGCACAGGCGGAGATTGCAGCGGAGTCACTTGAAAGAGCCTTGGAAAGCTCCGAGAAGATGATGAAGATCACATCAGCGGATGAAATGATCAAATATCAAACAGATCTTGCCAACGAGCTATCGAAGAACTTCCAAGCTAATGTGCAAAAGTTGATGGAAACTCAGAAGGCGTTCGGTGAAGAGATGCAGAAACTGCTCGAAGAGGGCCAAAAGGCGTACAATTTCGACGCCGTGAAGTCGATGTTCACACAAAAGTAAGACGGCGGGCGCTGATCTTAGAAAGACGGCGCGTATAGTGATTTCACAATAACCAACAGGAGGATTGAGCATGGCGCGTGTAGCGATCGTTACCGGAGGAACCCGTGGGATCGGAGAAGCCATATCTATAGCCTTAAAGGACGCGGGTTACTCCGTGGCCGCGATTTACGGAGGCAATGACCAGGCGGCCAACGACTTCAAGAAACGCACCGGTATCTCGGTCTATAAGGTCGATGTGGGTGACTTCGACGTCTGTCAGACAGCGGTCAAGCAAATCGGAGAAGACTTAGGCCCGGTTGCAGTATTGGTGAACAATGCCGGCATTACGCGCGACGGCACGATGCACAAGATGAACTTTGAGCAGTGGAACCAGGTGATTCAGACCAATCTGAGCTCGTGTTTCAACATGTCGCGGGCCGTCATCGAAGGCATGCGCGAGAGTGGTTTTGGACGTATCGTGAACATTGGATCGGTAAACGGCCAGGCGGGGCAGTACGGACAGGTGAACTACGCCGCCGCTAAATCCGGAATACACGGGTTTACCAAGGCCTTAGCGCTTGAGGGTGCGAGTAAAGGCATTACCGTCAATGCAATCGCGCCGGGTTACATCGCCACGGACATGGTACGTGCGGTGCCGGAAAAAGTGCTGGAAAAGATCATTGCGACGATTCCAGTCGGCCGGTTGGGCGAAGCCAATGAAATCGCACGTTCGGTTCTGTTCCTGGTTGACGAGGACGCGGGCTTCATCACCGGCTCGACGTTGTCGATCAATGGCGGTCAGCACATGTATTAGGCTGGCTCGGGTGCGCAATCACCGGGCGTTTGCGCGCGGTGTTCTCACTACTGTCTGGTGTTGCGCATTCCTTAATATGGCGGCTGGAGGGGCTGCGGCGGACGGCGGAGTAACGTGATGGAAGATAAAACCAAAGCCGGGGCGGGTCCCGATCCGGTCAAGTTAGGTGAGGCGATGGTGAGGATCGCTCAGCAGAGCCAGGGTTTGGTGGAAAGTTTCGTTGCACGGTTGGGGTCCGCGGATGAGCATTCGTATGGGGCGCTGAATCTTCAGGATGCCGGCAAGACCTTCCAGGACATCCTGGGCCAGATGAGTCTGGACCCCGCCAAGCTGGTCGAGACACAGGTGCAGTTTTGGAGCGAATATCAGCGTCTCGCCCAGCAGACGCTGGGACGTTTTCTCGGTAAGGAACCGGAATCGGTGACGCAGCCCGAATCCGGCGATAAGCGGTTCAAACATGAGGACTGGGAGAGCAGCCCGGTTTTCGACTACATCAAACAGTCTTACCTCCTGGCATCGCGATACATTTACGACACGATTGATCAGGTCGAAGGGTTGGATGAAAAGACCAGCCAGAAGGTCGATTTCTACACCCGCCAGTTCGTCGACGCGCTGGCCCCGACCAATTTCGTGGCCACCAATCCCACAGTACTGCAGGAAACCGTTGAGACCGGCGGGCAGAACTTGATCAACGGGCTGGGCAACCTGCTCAATGATCTGGAGGCAGGACAGGGCCGCCTG
>JAOTWM010000656.1 GCA_029862885.1 Gammaproteobacteria bacterium | reverse complement strand
GCCGTGAACGCTGGTCTTGGTGGTTTGCACTGGGTCGAATTGATATTTTACCGGTGAAGCTGGGCAGGCGAGGTTGTAAATCTCGTCAACCTCGACATAGAGTGGAAAGGTCACGTCATGCCGAATCAGTTCGAAGTTGCGCCTATCCATCAGGTGTTCGATATTGTGCCTGGTGCCGGTAAAAAAATTATCCGCACAAAGAACATCGTGCCCCCGATTGCAAAGCTCTTCGCAGAGGTGGGAACCGATGAAGCCTGCGCCTCCTGTCACTAGAATTTGCTTGGAATCCTGCATTTAATCTCCTGATTTCGTCCAGTCACTAATATCCGAAGCGACTGATTACAGCTGGACGAGACTGCATAATAATAACCATCTGCCAACAAATAGCTCACGGTAGCAATTTTGCCCTGTATATAGTTCAAAATAAACCACGCGATGATTAGTGAGCCCGGGGTGAAATTTAGCACCAGAGTCGCTTCCCTGTCTTATGGTATCCGAAAGGCTTGTGACCTTCGGGAATTCGAATTCTTATACCTTATAATTCCTCTTCAGTTGATACACGGGCTTAGCAGTATGATATATTTTTCAACTATAAAAGCACTTTCTGATTTTCCTAAACAACCACTATATCGACGCAAGATATAGATAATATTTAATCAATAGACCTGAAACCCGTGATCGAGATCACGCTTCAATAATAATGAGAGAGAATCTATGAGTGATTTGCCTGATAAGGATGATATTAAAGTCGTAATTCTGGCCGGGGGCCGGGGTACCCGAGCCTATCCGCATACCGATTATCTTCCTAAACCCATGTTACCTGTGAATGGCAAGCCGATCATAATGCACGTCATGCAGATTTTCGCCGCCCGGGGTTATCGTAAATTCGTACTCTCGGTCGGTTATCGCAGCGAGGTGATCAAGGACTATTTTGCCAACAAGTCGCTAGACTGGGAGGTTGAAATAGAACACACGGGTGATGAAACCGATACCGGCGGCCGCATCGCGAACTGCAAACATTTGCTTGGATCGACCTTTATGGCGACCTATTCCGACGGCCTGGCCAAGGTTCCTTTCGACGACTTGATCGCATTCCATCATCAACACGCCGGCCTGGCCACGGTTACCAGTGTGCCCCTAACCTCGCAATACGGCACCATCGACTCTACCGAAAGCGGGCGGATACTGAGCTTTAATGAAAAACCTACACTGCGCGAGCACTGGATAAACTGCGGTTTCATGGTTTTCAATCGCGACGTTTTTGATCATTGGGAAGGCGAAAATCTGGAACGAGAGGTGTTGCCGCGACTATCCGAGAAAGGCCTGGCCTACACCTACCACAGCGACGCGTTTTTCAAATCGATGGATACCTACAAGGATCAGCAGGATATCGAGGAGCTGTGCCGTTCCGGTCAGTTCGATTAATTAATCCAAATACGAAAGTCAAGGCTCATCCGGCACGGATGCACCCTTCGCTTTCTGTTTTATTGTCAGGCGGCGCTTTTGCGTTTACGCATAAATGCCAGTAGCGGCAATACGCTGCCAAACAGCAGCAAGGCGGGAGGTAAGGGTACTGCCGAAATCCCTGCGACCAGGTTCATGTTAATCGGAGCAAGGGATCCATCGGGGTTGACACCTTCGAAGATCATCCACCATAGCGATCCATCTTCCTGGCTCTGAAAGGCGGAGAATAAATCCAGGCCACCATTCAGCGCCGGATCCGAGAAAATATTAGTGCTACCGATGCTGAGGAAAAAACCAATATCGTTTGCAGAAGTGATAAATCCTGCTTCGGCCACACTGGGATTGACGTCAATGTCGATCACTATACCGTTGATGAAATCGATTGCCGCAACCTGGTCGCCACCCGAGTCCGCGCCGTCGAAGATTGGGATCAGCGTGCCCGAGTCGCCCTGAAAATAGAAACCAAAAGTTGTCAGCGGTTCCAGCACGTCGAGCAGCTCGATGCCGATGACCGTGTCGTTCGGCACGAAATAATTACTGCCGGTGTCGGCATTGTAATCTGGCGGCGGAGGCAGGGGGGCTGCATTTGCCACCCCGTACGAAATGCCCGCCAGAAGCAGCAGCATAAAACGCATTGACCGGTAAGCTATCGGCAAGGCACTGTTATTAGTTTTAACATGCGAGGGCATATCTGCCTCCTTCTGCAAGTTTTATTGACCGCTTCCAATCGGTTTCCATTAACTTTTAACTACGCGAAACCATCCACGAAAACATGATGATAATCCGCTCAACTGGTCGGCGCATCACCCAAATGGGGTAAATTGCAGGAACTGCAGCAAATCGCGCAAGATTCTCGGTAAATTTCTTTCAAATCAATCGCTTGGCAACTTCCGTGTACGATTAACTTGATATTATCCGTGGGATTGCAGCTGATTTTCTGGTTCAGTAAGCGTTACCGTCGCGCCAGACACGGATTACCGTCAGGATCAGGATTTTAAAATCGA
>JAOTWM010000138.1 GCA_029862885.1 Gammaproteobacteria bacterium | reverse complement strand
CGCCGTGCTGGCAACTGTGCTGGGTCCACAAGTCGATGTCTACGGCATCATCATTGTCTGTATGCTGATCGGCGGTACGATCGGAATAATTCTGGCACTGAAGGTGCAAATGACCCAGATGCCTGAACTGGTGGCTATCCTACATAGCCTGGTGGGCGTTGCCGCAGTCTTGGTAGGGTTTGTGAATTTTATGGACCCGGATGCGGCGCTTCAATATAGCGGCACCGAGAAGACGATCCATGAAATAGAAATCTACCTTGGGGTATTGATCGGCGCCGTTACTTTTTCCGGTTCGGTCATCGCCTTTGGCAAACTGAGCGGCAGGATCTCCGGTAATCCGGTCATCCTGCCCGCACGCCACTGGATGAATCTGGGCCTGCTCATCGCTTCGATCTGGCTTGGTTTTGAATTCGTGGATCAAGCCAAAACCGGAGGTGGCATGATACCGCTGTTGATCATGACCGCGATCGCGCTGGCTTTCGGTGTGCATATGGTCATGGCGATCGGTGGCGCGGATATGCCTGTTGTTATTTCCATGTTGAACAGCTATTCAGGCTGGGCCGCAGCGGCCACCGGATTCATGTTGTCCAATGACCTGCTGATTGTTACCGGTGCGCTGGTGGGTAGTAGTGGCGCAATCCTGAGTTACATTATGTGCCGCGCCATGAACAGAAACTTTATTGCCGTGATTGCGGGAGGATTTGGTACCGAATCCGCAGGTACTGCGGGCACTACGAGCGACCAGGGCGAAGTTTTTCCTATCGAGTACGAAGAAGTGGCTGACTTGTTGGTGGACGCCAAGCAGGTCATGATCATTCCTGGTTACGGCATGGCAGTGGCGCAGGCGCAGCATACTGTTCATGAAATTACCAAGTTGCTACGTTCAAAAGGCGTTAACGTCCGATTTGGAATTCACCCTGTTGCAGGTCGAATGCCGGGGCACATGAACGTACTGCTGGCGGAGGCCCGTGTGCCCTATGACATCGTGTTCGAGATGAGTGAAATCAACGACGATTTCCCGCATATCGACGTGTCTATCGTCGTTGGCGCGAATGATATCGTCAATCCATCTGCACTAGATGACCCGAGCAGTCCGATAGCCGGTATGCCGGTGATGGAATGCTGGAAAGGCAAGACGACGATTGTACTGAAGCGCAGTATGGCGTCAGGCTATGCCGGAGTGCAAAATCCGCTGTTCTTTAAAGAAAACACGAGGATGTTCTTTGGGGATGCTAAGGAAAGCCTGGATGCCGTACTCAAAGAGATATCTAAGTAATTCACTGATAACAGAAACATTATGGAATCGCTGCAAGCCCTTTTTGACTCTATTAAGTCTCTCAGACAACGAGTTACCGCCCTTAGGGGGTATCTTTGACTACGCGGGGAAATCCGAGCGCCTAGAAGAAGTCAATTTGCAATTGGAAAGCCCCGAGGTTTGGAACGATCCGGATTTAGCCCAGCAACTTGGCAAGGAACGCGTGATTTTGGAACGAGCCGTGCACGGTCTCGATAAGCTCGATCGCGAATTGCAGGAATCCCACGAACTGCTTGAATTGGCGGCCGATGAACAGGACCAAGAGACCTTCGCCGCGGTCGAGCTCGGGGTCGGACGTCTGCAGGGCGAGATCGAGGGTCTGGAATTTCAGCGTATGTTTGCCGGTCAGATGGACGCGAGCAATGCATTTCTGGACATCCAGGCCGGGTCGGGCGGGACCGAAGCCCAAGACTGGGCCAATATGCTGTTACGAATGTACCGGCGCTGGGCCGAGGCCCAGGGGTTCAGTGTGGATACCGTTGAACTGTCCGAAGGCGAAGTAGCTGGTATCAAGAGCGCTACGCTGAAGATCGACGGCGACTACGCGTATGGTTATCTGCGTACCGAGACCGGGGTACACCGACTGGTGCGGAAGTCGCCGTTCGATTCCGGAAACCGCCGCCATACGTCCTTTGCTTCGGTGTTTGCATACCCGGAGGTGGACGACAGCATCGAAATCGAAATCAACCCGGCAGATTTGCGGATCGACACCTATCGGGCCAGTGGTGCCGGGGGCCAGCATGTGAATCGCACGGATTCGGCAGTACGTATTACCCACTTGCCGAGCGGAATCGTCGTGCAATGTCAAAACGACCGTTCGCAGCATCGCAACAAAGCCGAAGCGATGAGCATGTTGAGGGCAAAGTTGTATGAGGCGGAATTGCGCGAACAGCGTCAGGCGCAACAGGAAATGGAGGACCAAAAGTCCGATATTGGCTGGGGCAGTCAAATTCGGTCGTACGTGCTCGACCAATCGCGAATCAAAGATCTGCGCACGGGCTATGAAGTCGGAAATACCCAAGCGGTATTGGATGGCGCGGTAAATGGATTTATCGAAGCGAGTTTGAAGTCAGGATTATAGTAACGATAACAATCTATTATCGTTTTATAATAAAGTAAAATATTAGCTGATATGAATGAATCAGACAGTGACCAAATCGCCCAGCGCCGGGCCAAACTCCAGGCATTGCGGGCACTCGGCAACCCTTTCCCGAATGATTTCCGACGCGATTGCTGGGCTCAGGCCTTGCAGGACGAATATTCCGGCGAGCAGCCCGAGGCCTTAGCGCAACGGGAAATACAGGTGCGGGTGGCGGGCCGCTTGATGGCAAAACGGGTCATGGGGAAGGCCAGCTTCGTTCATATTCAGGACGCTAGCGGGCGTATCCAGCTACGTCTGGAGCGCGACCGGCTAGGAACGGAAGGCTATAACGAATTCAAGAAACTCGATCTGGGCGATACGGTCGGCGTGAACGGAGAGTTGTTTCTCACCAGAACCGGCGAATTGACGGTCCGCGCCGATACGATCCGCCTGCTGACTAAAGCGTTGCGGCCGTTGCCGGAGAAATATCATGGTTTAAGCGATCAGGAACTGCGCTACCGACAACGCTATGTGGATCTGATCATGAATGCCGGCACCCGGGAGACTTTTCGTGTGCGTTCTGCCACGGTGAGCGCCATTCGCGCGTTTATGACGATGCATGAATTTCTCGAAGTCGAAACGCCGATGATGCAGGCCATTCCCGGCGGCGCGGTCGCACGACCGTTCAAAACCCACCACAACGCTCTGGATATGGATCTCTATCTGCGCATTGCGCCCGAGCTTTACCTGAAGCGGTTGGTGGTGGGTGGCTTTGAGCGCGTATTCGAAATCAATCGTAATTTCCGCAACGAGGGGATCAGCACGCAGCATAATCCCGAGTTCACGATGTTGGAATTTTACCAGGCTTATGCCGATTACCGCGATTTCATGGATCTAACCGAAGCCATGCTCAGGCATATCACGCAGCAGGTGCTAGGGACCCATGCGATCGAATATCAAGGCGAGTCTATAGATTTTGCGGCGCCATTTGCGCGCATGACGATGGAGGAAGCAATATTGCAACACAATCCCGGTGTTGCATCGGGCGATCTCAAGGAATTGAATAGCGTGCGCCGCGTTGCAGAGCAACTCGCGATCGAAGTGGTTCCGAGCCACGGGGCCGGTAAGATAAGAACCGAAATTTTTGAAAAGACAGTAGAGGAAAAACTGCAAAATCCCACTTTCATTACGGGGTATCCGGTTGAAGTGTCGCCGTTGTCACGCCGTAATGACGATGACCCGGATATCAGCGATCGATTCGAGCTATTTATAACTGGGCGGGAAATTGCCAATGGATTCTCCGAACTCAATGACCCCGAGGATCAGGCCGAGCGGTTTCGCGAGCAAGCCGCCGCCCACGCGGCGGGCGACGACGAAGCGATGCATTTCGACGCCGATTACGTGCGCGCATTGGAATACGGATTACCGCCGACAGCCGGAGAAGGCATCGGCATCGACCGCCTGGTGATGTTGCTTACTGACAGTCCGTCGATCCGCGACGTGTTGTTGTTTCCGTACATGCGCCCAGAATCGGCCGGCGCGTAACGGCGCCGGTCAGCACGCGGACTCGATGATACAACCACTCGAGCTTTTTATCGGCCTGCGCTACACGCGCGCCAAACGTCGTAATCATTTTATTTCGTTTATCTCTGCTACTTCAATGCTCGGTATTGTGCTGGGTGTTTGGGCGCTAATAACCGTGTTGTCGATCATGAACGGTTTTGAGGGTGAATTGCGGGATCGAATCCTTACCGTGGCGTCGCACGTGACGGTAAGCGGTGAAGACGGCTGGCTCAACGATTGGCAGCGGGTCGCGCGCCAGGTCGAACAGCATTCGCAGGTGACCGCTAGTGCGCCATTTATTCTTGGACAAGGTCTGGTTACGAACCGTGGCGACGTCTCCGGCGCGTTAATTCGAGGGGTACTGCCCGAGCGAGAGAAGCACGTCTCAGCAATCTACGAACATATGGAACAGGGTGAATTCGAGACACTCGAAGCGGGGGCGTTTCGAATTGTCTTAGGGGATGATCTTGCGCGTCGCCTTGGCGTCGCAATGGGTGACAAGGTGACTGTGGTCGCGCCTCGCGGGCAAGTAACACCGGCCGGTATGTTGCCGCGCTTAAAACGGTTTACCGTGGGTGCCGTGTTTAACCTGAAAATGTATGAGTATGACAGTAGCCTCGCGTTGATTCATATCGATGATGCCGAGACCCTATTCCGCAGCGATGGTCAGGTAAGTGGTGTCCGTTTAAAGCTTGACGATGTGTTCGAAGCGCCGATGGTGAACCGGCAGTTAACGGAAATCTTGCGCTTTTCCGTAGTGCGGGATTGGACTCAGGAGCATGCGAATTTTTTTCGTGCGTTGCAAATCGAAAAGCGTGTGATGTTCATTATTTTATTTTTGATTGTGGCAGTGGCGGCGTTCAATATCGTTTCTACTTTAGTGATGGTAGTGACCGATAAGGAATCCGATATCGCGATTCTTCGCACGTTGGGCCTGAGCCCCGGCAGCATAATGCAAGTATTTATCGTACAGGGAACGATAATCGGAATTATTGGCATTCTGTTGGGCGGCGTACTCGGAGTCATCACGGCGATCAATGTGGAGACCTTGATCCCAGCCATCGAAAATCTACTGGGGACAAAGTTCTTCCCGGACGAGGTTTACATCATCAGCGATTTCCCCGCCGAGATGCATTGGTCTGATGTGGTGAAAATTACGCTCGCATCATTCGTTATGAGCATTATTGCGACCATCTATCCGGCCTGGCGGGCCTCCCGCACGCAACCCGCCGATGCGTTGAGGTACGAATGATGACGGTCCCGGTGGTGAGTGGGCGAGGTATTGGCAAGACCTTTTATCAGGGCGAGACGGCGGTGGCCGTGCTGACGGACGTGAATCTCGACGTGGCGCGTGGCGAACAGGTGGCGGTAGTAGGGGCGTCGGGCAGCGGAAAGAGCACCCTGCTGCATATATTGGGTGGCTTGGAATCGGTCAGCGCCGGTAGAGTGGCGGTCGCAGGACAAGATATCAATGCGTTGAGTGAAGCGCAGCGCGGACATTTGCGCAATCGGCAACTTGGGTTCGTTTACCAATTTCATCATCTGCTGCCTGAATTCACCGCGCTGGAAAACGTCGCGATGCCGCTGTGGATACGGCGCGAAAATGCCGACCAGTCGTCCGAACGCGCAGGTGTGATCCTGGAGCGGGTGGGCCTCGCGCACCGACTCCATCACAAACCCGGTGAACTATCCGGTGGCGAACGGCAGCGTGCAGCCGTGGCACGGGCCTTAGTGACCGAGCCCGCTTGTGTACTGGCCGACGAACCTACCGGCAACCTGGACCGGCAAAGTGCGCAATCGGTCTACAGTCTGATGCTGGAACTCAATGCGGAACTCGGCACCAGCCTCGTCGTCGTGACCCACGATCTGGAACTGGCGGCGCGCATGAATCGCGTGCTGCACCTTGAGGATGGCGTTATCGGCCCTGCCGGCTGAGTGCGCGGGTGTCGTACCGAGTTATATTGGTACTAGTCTTGTCGTTGCCGCCGTCTACGTTCGCGGCGCGCTCGAAAATTCGATAGCACGTACGACCGCCACAGCAAACTACTCGTAAAATATCCAACCACGGCGGCGATACTTCCGAGCAGCAAACACCCGACCCACAGTGTGCCAAGGCGTTGCCACAGCCACCCCATCGTAATGGTATCCAGCGGTACTTGGGGTTTATCGAGCAACAAAGCGCCGAGTAGATACGCCGATCCGTAGAGTGGTAGCCAGGTCAGCGGGTTGGAGATCCACACCACGACCACCGAAATCGGTAAATTTGCGCGGCAAACGATCGCCGCCATTGCGGCGATGAGCATTTGGAGCGGGACCGGTAAAAACGCACAAAACGCGCCGATTGCTACCCCACCGGCTACGGAACGGCGGTTTAGATGCCACAGGTTTTGGTCAGTCAGCCACCCGCCGAATAGGCGTAATGCCCGGTGCTCTGCCAGATCGTGGCGTTTCGGCAACCAACGTTTTAATTGTTTGCGTGGCATCCAGTCTGTGAAATAATAACGCCGGTAAAGGATTATCGATTATCTACGTTTTGGCAGGAGGCTAAAACATCACCTACCTCGCAACCGGCTTTTGTGCCAGTATCCTGCATACGCTATACGGTTCGTCGCTCTCGCTTTGGGTCGCAACGGCAGTTGCGCTATGCTTTTTTTGTAAGCAGCTGCGAGGGCGCGCGGCGACCGCAACATTTGCGGCTATCGCTGGCTGCATTTGGTGTGCATGGACTGTAGCCGATATTCGCGGTCGGGTCTTGCCCGAAAAGTTGGAAGGGCAAACCATTACCCTTGGTGCCACCGTGGTCGAGCGACCCAGTTCGGACCCCGCGTCCACTCGCTTCCTCGTCAATGTGACCGAACTCAAGGGTGCGGCGCGCGGCTGGTCGTTGCCGGCGCGGGTTCGCCTTCGTTGGTACGACGCGACGCAGCTCATCGCTGTCGGCGATTCATGGCAATTCACGGTGCGACTCAAGCGGCCGCGCGGAGTGAAAAATCCCGGTGCGTTCGACTATGAAGCGTGGATGTTCGGCCGCCGCATTTCGGCGACCGGTTATGTCGTCAACGCGTTTCCGCCGACGTATCTGGGTCCGGGCCCCTCGCGCTACGGTATCCAGCGCTTTCGAGCGAACACGGCGCGGTTTATCGAATCGACGCTCGATGGCCACGCTGCGGCGGGTTTGATCGTGGCCCTGGCGGTGGGTCACCGCCATGCCGTCACCAATTCCGATTGGCAAATTCTTCGGTCCACCGGTACGGCTCATCTGATGGCCATTTCAGGGCTTCACATCGGACTCGTGAGCGGCATGGTTTACTGGCTCGCGAGCCAATTGTGGCGGCGATGCGGACAAGCGCCGTTGCACTGGCCGGCCAGCTGTACCGGGGCGGTGAGCGGATTGGCAGCGGCGATCGGGTATGCCGCTTTGTCCGGCTTATCGGTACCGACGCAACGGGCTGTAGTCATGGTGGCGGTTGTCGTGGCGGCAATGCTGCTGCGGCGGCGTTGCCGAGTGCGGGATGCTATTAGCGTAGCAATGTTTGTCGTCTTAGTGCTGGACCCATTGGTAGTAACGACGGCCGGGTTCTGGTTGTCATTCGGTGCCGTCGCACTGATCGGGGCGGTGTTAGCACGGCGACACCGAATCGTTGCAGTGCGTGACGCAAATTTCGGATCCGACGCCGACCGGACACGGGTCAATCCTTCCCGGCGGGTGCTTGAGAGTGTCCGACTACGCTTACAACGCGCTGCCATTGTGCAGTTGTCTCTGGTCTTCGGTCTGGCACCGTTGTCGCTGTATACGTTTGGAGAGATGTCGGTGGTGAGCCCACTTGCCAATGCAGTGGCGATTCCGATTGTCGGGTTCATTGTGGTACCGCTCTCGTTGCTCGGAGTCGGGGCATTCGCAATTGGTGCACAGCCCGGTGCCAAAATCTTGTTCCACATAGCGGTCGAGGTGTTGGACCTGGTGTGGCGGGGTCTTAGCGATCTGGCCGCCTGGAGCTTGGCCGCATGGACCCAACCCACGTTGCCGGACTGGGTGCTTGCCGTAGGGGTGCTTGGCGTCGTGCTGTGGTTGCTGCCACGCGGTGTGCCAGTGCGTTGGCTCGCCGCAGTGGCGGTCGCACTGTTGCTAGTTTGGCCGGTGCCGCGGCCGCCCTGGGGTGGCGTATGGGTGTCGGTTTTGGATGTCGGTCAGGGGCTGGCGGTGGTTGCACAAACCCGGCAGCGGGTCTTGGTGTTCGATACGGGTCCGCGTTTTCGATCGGGTTTGAGCATGGGGCACCTTGCGCTGGTGCCGTTTTTACGAAACCAAGGAATAAGGCGAATCGATCGGCTGGTGGTCAGCCACGATGATAACGATCATATTGGTGGCATTGATGCGTTGCGGGAGGCATTTCCGATCGACGAGATTTTTGCGAACAGGCCTGAATCGTTACCTGGTGCGACACCCTGCCACCGCGGCCAAAACTGGATGTGGCAGGGGGTTCATTTCGAATTCCTGCATCCCCAAGCTCCGAATCCGCTTTCTGGCAATGACGCATCCTGTGTACTGAGGGTCTCCAGTAGTCATGGCTCGGTGTTGATCCCCGGTGACATCGAAGCCGGGGCCGAATTGGCACTGGTGGGCCATTATGGCCCGAACCTGGCTAGCGACGTATTGGTGGTGCCCCATCATGGCAGCCGTACCTCGTCAACCGGGTTGTTTCTCGGTGCGGTGCGACCCCGGACTGCGTTGATCAGTGCAGGCTACCGCAATCGATATGGCCACCCCCATACTGACGTGTTGTCGCGATACCGGCAGGCACAGATCGAAGTGTATAGCACCAGCGATTCCGGCGCGCTATTTATACATCTTGACGGTCGTGGCGATGCGATCGGCGAGCAGCGTCATTTAAGTCCCCGAATCGGCTATCAGAGCGATCGTTGATGGCTGTCTATTGGGAGTTTTGCTAGACTTCGGCGCGGCCAAATAGCGTCTTTGTCCGGGTAAATTGCGCCCAGTAACATGGCTCCGGTTTTGTATCAACTACCTGGACTGACACAAGGGATATAAAAGTGTATGAATTAATTCGATCGGGCGGTTTTTTGATGTGGCCGATTTTGCTGTGTTCGCTCGCGGCGTCGACTATCATCATCGAACGGCTTTGGACGTTAAAGAAACGGGCCGTGACCCCGCGCGATCTCACCGAGCAGATTCGCCTGCTCGTGGAGCGTCACGACCTTGACGAGGCAAAAATCCAGTGGATTCGGCGCAGCTCACCGCTTGGCAGGATTCTGGCGGCCGGACTCCTGAATATAAACAGCCACCGCATTGTAATGAAGGAAAGCATTGAAGAGGCCGGACGGCATGTCGTGCACGATCTGGAACGCAACCTAAATACACTCGGGACGGTCGCGGCCATCACACCATTGTTGGGATTGCTTGGCACGGTGATCGGCATGATTAAAGTATTTGCGGCCATCACCGCGGTCGGTGTTGGCGATCCTAGTGTATTGGCGGGCGGCATCTCGGAGGCGTTGATTACTACGGCGGCCGGACTGTCGGTGGGAATCCCCAGCCTGATTTTCTATCGGTATTTTCGAGGACGCATCAATGAACTCACGATTAGCATGGAGCAGGAAGCGTTACATGTGATCGAACTGGTTCATGGCCAACGCGTCGACTGATGGAGTAAGGCAGGCTAATGAGATTTAAGGAACAGGACGACGAAGAGTTACAGATCAATTTGACTCCATTGATCGACGTGGTGTTCCTGTTGTTGATATTTTTTATGGTATCGACGACGTTTTCAAAAGAATCGCAATTTCATATTAAATTGCCGGAAGCCACCAACGAACCTACGGAACAAAAAGACAATCTGTTGGAGATTGAGATAAATAGCGAAGGGGATTTCGCGGTAAAAGGTCCTCGCGAAGACGTCGCTAAGCGGCTTGTCAATCGAAGCGCCGAGACTTTAACTGCGGCCTTGAAGACCGCCGCGGCGGGGGACCCTGATCTCATTATCGTAATTCGCGCTGACCGTCGCACTCCCCATGAAGCCGTAGTGAACGCAATGGATATGTCTCGCCGGCTCGGATACTTGAATATCACGTTTTCGACGCGAAATCGGTCGGCGCCAACCGACGCTCAGTGAAATCCGCCAAGCACGATACCAACGGCGCTGCCATTTACCGGCGGCTGCTGACCTATGCATGGCCCTATAAATGGGTATTCGTAATGGCCGTAGCCGGCATGATTTGTGCGGCCCTGGCCGAAACCTCGTTTGTGGCGCTACAGAAACCCCTCATGGATCGGGGTTTCGTCGCGCGCGACGAATCGTTTATTCGCTATATACCACTTATCTGGGTAGGTATATTCCTAGCCCGCGGAATCGCCGAATTCGTCGATAACTACTGCATGCAATGGCTCGGTCGGCGGGTCGTGCTGGATTTGCGGCGGCATATGTTCGACCGCTTTACACGGATGCCGGCACGGTTTTATGACGAAAATTCTTCCGCAAGTTTAGTATCGAAACTTATTTACGATGTCGAGCAGGTGTTGGGTGCAAGCACCACGGCATTACGTATATTGATTCGTGACACCTTGCTGACGGTCGCGCTGCTTGGGTGGATGGTCTATTTGAACATACGGCTGACCCTGGTTTTTGTGGTTGTAGCGCCTATTGTCGCGTTGCTGGTTAGCATCGCCAACAAACGCTTCCGTACGACCAGCCAGCGTATTCAAACGACAATGGGCGGCATCGCCCATGTTGCTAAAGAAGCATTTCAAAGCCACCGCGTCGTGAAGTCATTCGGCGGGCACGATTATGAAATGGCGGCGTTCCAGCGCGAGAACAATAGAAATCGCCAACAAGCGATGAAGCGTGCCGCGATAAGCGCGGCCAGCGTGCCTGTGATAATGCAAATCATTGGAATTGCCATTGCAATCATCATATATATCGCAACGACGCAGACCGGAACGAATCTCGTATCGCCGGGAACGTTC
Organism: Gammaproteobacteria bacterium; assembly: GCA_029862885.1. Lineage (GTDB taxonomy): Bacteria > Pseudomonadota > Gammaproteobacteria > Arenicellales > JAOTWM01 > JAOTWM01. The sequence continues at coordinate 24 of JAOTWM010000138.1, read as the reverse complement.
GTATCTTATTTAACGGCGATGTTG
>JAOTWM010000654.1 GCA_029862885.1 Gammaproteobacteria bacterium | reverse complement strand
GCCTTTATCGAGTTGAAGCCGGGGCAGGCGGCGAGCGAGGCCGACATCATCGCCTTTGCGCGTCAGCATCTGGCCCGCTTCAAATGCCCGCGCCACGTGGTCTTTGCCGAAATTCCGAAAACGTCCACCGGCAAGATCCAGAAGTTTAAGCTGCGCGAGATCGCCAAAGCGGGGCAAGCGTAAAACGGGCCCGGCTGCCGGTTCAGGCCGGCGAGGCCGGTCTGTTAATACAATCTCATCAAATACATCCTAGAGTTGTATAAACCGATATCCCCCATATGGGATTGATTGATGCCGTGATATTGGCAAATTGGCCTCCTTGTTTCAATTCAACAAGTTTTGGGTGCCATCTCTGGTCGGTTGTTCCGGTTTGCAGCGACGTTCGGAGCAATTTCTGGCTTTCTCGCTGAATATCGAATGCACTTCGCCGTCTGCGTGCGTCACGCCGGCAATCACTTCGATGCGGAATTGTGTCGGCTGTCACGGTGCCTGGGCCTTTGTCCTGATGGCGGAGATTGCCGCCAGCATCTCGGCCCATAGCTCGCGGGGAACAGCAACCTCGGCCAGTTGCAGGATGATGGAACGCGCATGGCGGATGGCTTTGGTGCCGATCTTGATCATTCGATCCCGCAGGCTGGTCAGAGACCAATCGGCAATGGCTGTCGGCAAGACCAATGTGCGCAGAAAGTTAGCCAGATTGTAGGCCAGCGCATGAAGCTGGAGGCGGACTGCGTTGGCCGCAAAGCTCTTGCAAGATAGCCGCGTCCATTTGAACGCATATTTGCCTTCCTTGATGTATTGCTCGGCGGTTCCGCGCCGGTTGTAGAATTCAAACACCCGCTCATCGGGTACCGTCAGCGTGGTGACAACGAAACCAACGCGAGGAAACAGTTCGCCCGGATGCCATTCTACCTTGGCCACAACCCGGCGTGGTCTGCTCCAGCTACCCGCCTGATAGGTGAAGTTGGCATAATGGCGTTCGATGTTGTTGGATGGTCGTCCCGGCCTGCGCTTGAGCAGATGAGCAATACGGCGGTGCAGAACCTTGTTGGCCCTCAGCCGGATGGCATAGCCAAAGTCGTTGGTTTCCAGATAGTCGAACAGCTCGGGAATAGCGAAGGCGGCATCGGCACGCAAATATTTGCGCCACAGGCCGGACCAGCGATAGCGTTTGACGACAGGTTCAAACATTGCCTGCCAATTGTCGGCGCTATGAACATTGCCGGGGCGCAGCGAACACCGTTCCAGATCACCATGCTGGTTGAAGACGAATAGCGGATGATAACAGGTGCAGCCGAAATGGCCGTTATAGGCGGAACCTTCCTGCTCACCATGCACAGGGCTTTCGGAACTGTCGATATCAAGGATCAGATTGCGTGACCTGCGCAAACGCTGAACCCGATCAATCCACTTGCCAGAAATATCAGCCAGTGCCGCAAGGTTTTTAGGCGATTTCAGGGTTGCCGTCTCGAACCGCCCCATCTGGCTTTCTGACGCCGCATGGCGGTCAAAGTCCCTCCGCCCGGTAATTAGCCGCATCACTGGATCGCGGGCAAGCCGACCAGCGTCGTTGACATCCTCATAGCCTGCAACACGACCAAACACCGATTGGCGGAACATGGCCAGCAAATCATGACGGGAATTCCTGCCAGTGCGAACATCACGCAGCATCGATGATGCCATCGCGGTCAGACTCAGAGCATCGTCCAGTTCGCGAAATACAATCAATCCGCCGTCTGAACTCAGCTTCGCACCGTGGAACTGGAGCTTCAATCGACTGTCAAATCCGACCTTCAAAAGCGCTGAAATCGATTCACCCGCAGCATTCCCCGCCGAAATGCCCATCACTGCCACCTAATGGTCTGAATTGCCTCAACAAAACAGAATCCATCAAGCCATTCCTGTCAATCCATCTGGGATATGTGGGTTGAAACGCTTGCTGGTGGTCCCTTACACCCTCGACCTTCACGGCGTCCCGCAATGCCGCGGTGTCAACTTTGACGGCCCCGATCACGGGACCGAGCATGACTGTCGCGAATACCATCGCGGCGCCGGCGATGCCGACGGATGAGGCTATAGACCTTTTCATATTGACCTCCCTTGTTCACGCATCTGTTAATTCTCAAGTTGCCTGAGAATTCCCAGAAAGCACGTCAAGGTGGCGGGAAAACGACATCACAGTCTGTGGTAGAGCGAAATTCAAGGCCTGGTTGGCATTTCGGATGGCGATTTCTTCAGGTATTGGCCGATCTTGCCGAGTGCGCTCCTCGGCTTCTCGCCGGCATCGGGCCGGCGGCAATCAACTGATCAGTTCGCAGCGTCGCCAGACCTCCGGCGCCCCGCCAATGCCGGACACCTGCACCTCTTCCTCGTTCAACAGCTGCATGGCGACCGCTTCGCCGGCACCGGGTTCGCCCTCCGGCACAATATAGGAGAAGGCGTGCCGGGAATAATCGCCGGTCGTCTGCCGGCC